>NZ_JBICHO010000156.1:0-11487 GCF_043100905.1 Rhodopirellula sp. JB055
GATCACCTTTTCCAACAAAACGCCCGTTTCAAACACGTGAGAGACGGTCGGCACCCGTTGAAATGATCGGACACAAATGCTCCTCAACGAAGTGTTAAACAAGGACGCCACACTTCAGCCAAACGCTAATCGCAAGACTCATCCAGCCAAACGCGAATGGATTTTTTCGTTGGTTGTGGGTGGTTGCCTCACGTTGACCTCTACCGGTTGTGCCACTCGCTCGATGTCATTGGCTTCCTTGAATCCGTTTGCGGGCAAAGGAACAGCCACGGTGAGCGAACCGAACAAAGGCCCCAGTTTCATCGCTTCGGCGGGAGACTCGGTCGGCAAGGCAGCCGGCGGCGTCGGCAACGCCACCAAGAGCGCGTGGGGAAAAACGACGGGGACGGTTGCCAGTTGGTTTGGTCGTGATTCCAAAGAATCCGAACTCAGTGACGATCCGCTCTCGCTGGAACACGAACCTGGCCAATTGGGCCCTGATGTCTTGGTCGCCAACGGGCAATTGTGGGAATCGACCGGCAATCTGACCAAGGCCATGGAAAGCTATTCCAAGGCACTCGAATCCTCTCCCAATCATGCGTCAGCGTTGACCAGCGTGGCTCGTTTGCATTTTCGGGAAGGCAATCATCAGAAGGCTGCGGACTTCTTCCAGAAAGCGATCGCACAAAGTCCGAATGATGCCGCGTTGTACAACGACCTGGGGTTGACACTGGGAAAACTGGGCCAGCACGACATGGCGGTGCAAACCTTGGCTCGAGCCTTGGAATTGGCACCTGGCACTTCGCGTTATGCCAACAACTTGGCGAGCGTGTACTTTGAGTCGGAGCAATCGGAAGAGGCCTACAAAGTTCTGGCGGCCAACAACAAACCTGCCGTGGCGCACTTCAACATGGCGTTCTTGCACTACAAAAAAGGGCAGAATGCAGACGCACAAATCCATCTGCAGCAAGCCGTTGCACACGAGGGTTCCGCGGCGGGCGATCCTGCCACCAAGCGTGCCATCGATCGATCGCGTGAAATGTTGGCTCAGTTGAACCCAGGAATGGGAACGAATCCGGCCGCCAACATTGCGTCGGCGGGAGCGACTGGCAAAGAAATTGGTGCAGCAGCGGGCCCTGTGGCCACGGTGGCCTCGGCTCCCGCTCATCGCGCCAACCAAGCCCCACCGAGTTATGCGGCTCCACCGAGCTACGCTGCTCCGGGGGCCATGCAGCCTGGTGCAACACAGCCCGTCGTGCCCGGCAGCAACTCGGCGGTGAGCTTTCAAGAATCGAGCGAGTCCGAGCCTGCGGAGGCTGTGAAAACGGTTTCTCCCGAGGGATCGACGGAAGCCAAAAGCACGACACCTCCGATGAACTTCCGCCTGCCGGAGTGATCGGGAGTGTTGAGCGGAGTTCTCATTGGCCAGTAAAACCGTTGCGGGATGCCCGCGACCGGTCGTCCACAGGCCATTTTGGCTCACAAAGTCCGTCTGGCGGTCGTGTTTTTGGTGTTTCGGCCAGTCTGGGGCCCTGTTCCGCGACCCCGCTTCGGTCGCCCCTGGTATGACCTGCGGGCATGATTGACGCAGAATTCAAAACGGCCTTGGAACAATTCGGACTCGAGCTCGACGAGCCTTTGGGCATGTCGCTGCAGCAGTACGCGCAGTCGCTGTGGCGGTACAACGAGCAGATCAACCTGACCCGGCACACCACGTGGGATTTGTTTGTCACCCGGGATTTACGTGATTGCTTGCAATTGGCGCAGCTGATCCAACCCGGTGAAGAAGTCCTCGACATGGGCAGCGGCAACGGGGTCCCAGGGATTCCATTGGCGATGTTGCGGCCCGACATCGAGGTCGCGTTGGCGGAATCGGTTGGCAAACGAGCCAAAGTGCTCGACGAACTGGTGACGGAATTGAATCTGCCCGTTCCTGTCTATGCCGCTCGCGGCGAGGATCTGCTGGAAGACTTTCGTTTCACCACCATTGTCAGCCGCGCGGTTGGCAGCCTGCTAAAGTTCTGCCGCTGGGTGGAGCCCCATTGGAGTCAATTCGACCGATTGTTGCTGATCAAAGGGCCCAAATGGGTCGAAGAACGGGGGGAAGCCCGGCACCACGGCGTGCTCAAAGGCCTCGATCTTCGCGTAGTGGCCACCTACCCGCTCGGGAATGTGGCCCCGGAGATCATCGAGGCTGCAGAGGAAGACTCTCCCGAGGCAGCTGATGTCAGTCGAGGGGTGATCTTGGAATTGACGAAGAAGAACAAGGGTTGAACTAGCTGGAGCAGCTTCCGGCTGGATCGATTCTGCACCCCGTCTATACTGCCACGCTCGATGTCGCGGCGAACCCGATTCGTTTCACTCTTTTCCGAATATCTATGTCCGATTACAGCCTCACTCACCTGAAACAGCTCGAGGCCGAGAGCATCCATATCTTCCGAGAAGTGGTCTCGGAATTCCAGAAACCGGTGATGCTGTATTCGATCGGCAAAGACTCCGCGGTGCTGCTTCACCTGGCTTTGAAAGCGTTCCACCCGGCCAAGCTGCCTTTCCCGCTGTTGCACGTCGACACGACGTACAAGTTCAAGGACATGATCGAGCACCGCGAAAATTATGTTCGCGGGGAGTTGGGGTTGGACGTCTTGGTTCACATCAACGAAGAAGGCTTGAAAGCCAACATTCCCCCGTGGGAAGACAGCGAGCGTCACACCGAGCTGATGAAGACCGACGCCCTGAAAGCGGCTCTGGACAAGTATCAGTTTGACGCCGCGTTCGGCGGTGCTCGTCGCGACGAAGAGAAGAGCCGAGCGAAAGAGCGTGTTTTCAGCTTCCGTGACAAGTCACACCGCTGGGACCCCAAGAACCAACGCCCCGAACTTTGGAATCTGTACAACGGACGCGTCAACAAAGGCGAGTCGATTCGGGTCTTTCCAATGAGCAACTGGACCGAGCTGGATGTGTGGCAGTACATCCACATGGAGAACATCCCGATCGTGCCGCTGTATTTGTCGCAACCTCGCCAAGTCGTCAATCGCGACGGGTTGCTGCTGATGCGAGACGACGATCGGATGCCATTGTTGCCGGGTGAAAAAGAGGAGACCCGCATGGTTCGGTTCCGAACTCTGGGGTGCTACCCGCTCTCAGGTGCCGTCGAAAGCGAAGCCGCGACGTTGCCAGAGGTCATTCAAGAGATGTTGCTGACACGTACCAGTGAACGCCAAGGTCGGATCATTGACCAAGACGAAGGCGGCGTCGGCATGCAAAAGAAAAAAGAACGCGGCTACTTCTAGGAAGGTTGAAAGGGACACAGAGGTACAGAACCACAGGTCTGCGCCGATGCCACTTGTTCCTGATTCACTTCAATTTGCTTTCTGATGCACCCGTCCATTTGCCAACCTGTGGCCCTGCGACACTGAGATACTGAGACACTTTCATGAGCCATCAATCTGACCTGATCGCCACCGACATCGATGCTTATCTGAAACAGCATGAGCAAAAGCAATTGCTGCGTTTCATCACCTGCGGCAGCGTGGACGATGGCAAGAGCACGTTGATTGGCCGTCTGCTCTATGATTCCAAGCTGGTCTACGAAGATGAACTGGCAAAGGTCCAAAGTGACTCGGTTCGTCAGGGCAGCGTGGCCGGTGGATTCGACCCGTCGTTGTTCATGGACGGACTGAAAGAAGAACGTGAACAAGGCATCACGATCGATGTTGCGTATCGCTACTTCAGCACCGCGAAACGCAAATTCATCATCGCGGACACGCCTGGTCACGAACAATACACTCGCAACATGGCGACCGGTGCCAGCACCGCGGATCTGGCGATCATCCTGATCGATGCCCGGCACGGGGTGCTGACTCAAACCCGTCGTCACTCGTTCATCGTTTCGTTGTTGGGCATCCGTCACGTTGTTGTGGCGGTCAACAAGATGGACATCGATGGCGTTGAATACAGCGAAGAACGGTTCAACGAGATCTGCGAAGACTATCGCAATTTCGCGACGCGTTTGGATTTGCCTGATTTGCACTTCATTCCCATCAGCGCACTCAACGGCGACAACCTGGTTGAACGCAGCGAGAACATGCCGTGGTACACCGGCAGCACACTGATGAATTTCTTGGAAACGGTTTACATCGGTTCCGATCGCAACCTGCAAGATTTCCGTTTGCCGGTCCAGTACGTCAATCGCCCCAACCTGAACTTCCGCGGTTTCTGTGGAACAATCGCGTCCGGGATCATTCGCAAAGGCGAAGAGATCACGGTTCTGCCAAGTCGTCAGAAGTCGAAGGTGAAAGAAATTGTTACCTACGATGGCAACTTGGACGAAGCTTACGCCCCGTTGTCAGTGACGCTGACTTTGGAAGACGAGATCGACGCCAGTCGTGGTGACATGATCGTCCGCAGCGGCAACTTGCCACGAAGCGAATCCGACGTCGAAGCGATGTTGGTTTGGATGAACGAAGAAGCCATGGTTCCAGGCAAGACTTACCTCGTCAAACACACCACGCAGACGGTTCCTGGGAATGTCGAAACATTGGCGTACAAGGTTGACGTCAACGATCTGCATCGCATGCCAGCACCGACGTTGGAGCTGAACGAATTCGGACGGGTTCGATTGTCGTTGTCCGCACCCATTCACCACGACCCGTACCGTCGCAACCGAACGACGGGAGCGATCATCTTGGTCGACCGGATCACGAACGCGACCGTCGCCGCAGGCATGATTTTGGATCGCGGGACGACCGGAAGTCACAAATCGGTATGGGACGAGGAAGCGTCTTCAGATGACTCGTCGGATGCGCTTTCAACGGTCACCGAAGAAGAACGTTCAGCTCGCTTCGGACAGAAACCTGCGACAGTGTTGCTGACCGGTTTGACTGGCAGCGGCAAGACTTCGATCGCTCGTGCCGTGGAACGCAAGTTGTTTGACGCAGGGCGATCAGTGGCTGTGGTCGATGGCGAATTTGTGCGTCGTGGGTTGAGCCGAGACTTGGGCTTCAGCGCGGATGATCGCAGCGAGAACTTGCGTCGTAGCGGTCACTTGGCTCATACGTTGAACGATGCGGGCCTGATCTGCTTGGCGTCATTGGTGGCACCGTCCGAGGACGTGCGTCAGAAGGTCGGCAAGCTGATCGGTGAAGGTCAGTTCTTGGTCGTGCACGTGGCGACTCCTTTGGAAGTTTGCCGCGAACGTGATACCAAGGGACAATACGCGAAAGCGGATGCGGGTGAACTGTCCAACTTTCCAGGTGTGACTGCCAAATACGACGTGCCAACCGATCCAGATTTGACCGTGGATGCCTCCACCACCTCCATCGCTGATTGTGCGGATGCGGTGGTGGAACTTCTAAAATCAAAAGGGTTCATCAAATGAGATGGTGTGTTGTTCCGGCAAGCTTCCTTGCCGCGATCGCGTTGGTCCAACCTTCCTATTCACAAGAATCTTCCGTGAACAGCTCGCAATCCCTTCTGTCCTCCTCACCGCTTCTGAAACCCTGGCCGGGACCTCATGGTGGGGTGCCGCCATGGAATGAAGTTCGCGTTGATGAATTTGATGCCGCCTTCGACGCCGCGATTGAGCAGGCCGAACAGGAGATCGATCAAATCGCCAACCAGGCCGCACCGCCCACGTTCGAGAACACCATTCTCGCGATGGAAACGGTCGGCCAAGCCCTGCACCGAGTCGAGGTGTTGTTCGATGTTCATGCTGGTAACCTGAACCTCGGGCCGATCCCGGATTTGGAACGCAGCATCACGCCAAAGTTGGCGGCCTATTCTGACTCCGTCACCCAAAACGCCGCGTTGTTCGCTCGGATCGAAGCGATTCACGATGACGTCTTTGAGAAGAAGACGGTGACGCTGGACGACGATGCAAAACGTCTGCTTGATGAGACGTTCAAAAGCTTTGTTCGCCGAGGGGCGCGGTTGAGTCCTGAGGACAAATCAAAATTGTCCCAGATCAACACCCGATTGGCTCGGTTGTTCACCGACTTCAACCAGAACGTTCTCGAAGAAGAAAAGGGGCACGTCACTTGGATTGATGATGAGTCGCGATTGTCTGGCGTGCCCCAATCGACTCGCGATGCAATGGCGGTCGCGGCCGAAGAAAAGGGTGGCAAGGCCAAGTGGGCCGTCACCAACACGCGTTCGTCAATGGACCCGTTCTTGACCAATGCCGACGATCGCGAGCTTCGGGAAGAGGTTTGGCGAAACTATTACTTCCGCAGTGACAACAACGATCAATACGACAACAAAAGCATCATTCGCGAAATCCTGAACCTGCGGGCGGCGCGAGCCAAGTTGCTCGGGTATCCAACCCACGCCCATTGGCGCATGGAATCCACGATGGCGGGCACCCCCGACCGTGCGATGGATTTGATGATGAAAGTGTGGCCTCACGCTGTGCAGCGCGTCGCGACGGAAGTGGCGGACATGCAAGCGATTGCGGACGC
Source organism: Rhodopirellula sp. JB055 (assembly GCF_043100905.1). NCBI lineage: Bacteria > Pseudomonadati > Planctomycetota > Planctomycetia > Pirellulales > Pirellulaceae > Rhodopirellula > Rhodopirellula sp. JB055. The sequence continues at coordinate 6,435 of NZ_JBICHO010000156.1, forward strand.
CGAGATGGAAGCGGCTGGCAAACCGAAGATCAAAATCGAACCGTGGGATTATCGCTACTACGCCGAAAAAGTCCGGGCGAAAAAATACGACTTGGATATGGCGGAAGTGCGTCCCTATATGCAGCTCGATCGTTTGGTCGACGCGATGATGTGGTGTGCAGACGAATTATTCGGTTTCCAATTCCGTCCGATCGGCAACTTGCCCGTTTTCCATCCCGATGTCACCGTCTACGAAGTGGTTCAGAAGTCCGATGGAAGCCACGTGGGACTTTTTTATCTTGACCCGTTCGCTCGCGAGGGCAAACGCAGCGGCGCATGGATGATGGATTACCGAGGCCAATCGGGATGGGATCTTGATCCCGCCTCCGCGGACGTACCTGTGCGGACTCCGATCGTTTCAAACAACAGCAACTTTGTTCCCGCTGCGGACGGCAAGCCGGTTTTGATTTCCTGGGACGACGCGACCACGTTGTTCCATGAATTCGGCCACGCTCTGCATGGGCTTTCCAGTCGCGTTCATTACCCGTCGCAGTCCGGCACCAACGTGGCTCGCGACTTCGTGGAGTTCCCGTCGCAGGTGCTGGAACATTGGTTGTCGACTCCTGAAGTCTTGACCCGCTATGCGACCCATTACGAGACGGGCGAGCCCATCCCGAAGGAATTGCTCGACAAGATCGAAGCTTCGTCAAAGTTCAACAGCGGGTTCGAAACCGTTGAGTATCTCGCTTGTGCGATCCTGGACATGAAGCTGCATCAGTTGCAGGCTGGCGACATCGATATCAGCGAGTTTGAAAAGTCGGCGTTGGCGGAGATCGGCATGCCCGACGAATTGCCGATGCGTCACCGTCTGCCTCACTTCAGTCACCTGTTCAGCAGCGACGCTTACTCGGCCGGTTACTACAGCTACCTTTGGAGCGACGCGCTCACGGCGGATGCGGCGGAAATGTTCGTCGAGGCGGGAAGCTTCTTCGACGAGGAAACCGCCGCGAAGTTGTTCGATCACATTCTCAGCGTCGGCGACACGATTGATCCTGTCGAAACCTACCGCCATTTCCGCGGTCGTGACGTCGACACCGAAGCCCTGCTCCGCAAACGCGGTTTCGCGGAATGATCCGAATCACGATCGCCGTCGGAATGGCGATCGCATGGATCCCACCCCGTAGCCGGATTCGCCAAGAATTCGGATGACCGCTAGCGGGTGGGAATCCCGCCTGGGTAAGCGTTCGCCGCGCGCTCAGTATCGAGTGTGGCAGGCTTCGTATAGGCAACATCGCTTGCTGCGTCACGTGACGAGCAGCAAACGGGGACCCGGGGGCGGCGGCCCATTCGCATTCCACATCAAGCCAATCAGGCAACCAGTGAGACCCAGAGAGTTCTTGACCGAATCCAAGAATTCCAACTTGGCCGATCGAGTATGTCTGCGAAGTGGAAAAAGCGACGAAGACAAATGACATTCAGGGAGTCGGATGACTGCGTCGTACCGATGACGCCGAGTAACGTCGGACGAGGGAAGGCGGTCAGATCGGCACGCGAATCGAGTCGACCACCTGCTGCTCACAGAAGCAGAATGCCGGTGAATGATCGACTGGATCGCATGACCTTGACCGTGATGCCGGGTGAGAAGTGTCGGTTGGGAGCCGGATGCGTTCACAGCGCAAGTCCGGTTCTGAGAGGGTTCAAGGTTCAATCGAACATGCGTCACGAACGAGGGCACCCCCAGGGAAACCAGTGGGAAACAGAGAAAAGATCGTGTACGCTAAACTCGAGAGGCCTTGCTTCTACTCGCCGGGAGCACGGCTTGCGGCTTTTTTCGCGATGGATAGCCAACTCCCCGTGCCCCGTGATGTCCGACGTTCTGTGTAAACAACATCGAAGTTCAGGAGGCGAGTTGATTGTCTGACGCGCCGCATCTTTTGATCGTCGGTGGACCGAACGGATCCGGCAAGACAAGTCGCGATGCGATACTCAGCGTTTGAGTCCGTGCCCTACATTGGAGCCGATGCAATCGCCGAATCGATTTGTCCCGCAGACCCCGCTTCTGCAAGGATTGCCGCAGGACGACAGTTCAGTCGAAGTGTAGGAGAATGCCTTGCAAGCGGAATGTCCTTTGTCGTTGAATCGACGCTATCGGGACGATCTCTTCGCAGAAATCTGATTGAAGCGGGCCAACGCGGCTTTGAGATCACGATCGCATTTGTTTTTGTCGACTCGGAAGACGTTTGCGTCGCCCGAGTGGCGGAGCGAGTCCGCAAAGGCGGACACGATGTTCCGGTGAACGATATCCGACGCCGGTTTGGTCGAAGTATCACCAATTTCTGGACAGTCTATCGCGAATTGGCTGATAATTGGGGTGTGTTGTACAATGGTGGTGGTCGCATTCAGGATGTTTCAATTGGGTCACGATCCCATGTGACGATTCGCGATTCAACACTCCACTCCCTTTTTTTGAACTCGGTTCAATCGCAAGATGATTAGACGGGCCAAGCTAACTGCCAAGACCTACGCTACCGTTGATGAGCTCATCCGACTCGGAGGAATTGCCGTCGAGGACGCCCAGAATGAGAGCAGGCGTTTGGGCGTACCTAACGTCTATTCGATCAACGGTCGACTGTACTACGAAACGGCATCCGGTGAACTGTCTTTGGAAGACCCGTACCGCGAGAACGAGGCGGGCACAGATCCAAGGGATGCAACTGAGCGGCGAAGTTAAGGTTTTTTCTTGAGATGAGGTCTCCGGCCGCTGCCAGTTGATCTCTACCGTTCGTCCCTTAAGTTGCTTCAATGGGCTGTGACATACATGTCAACGTAGAATATCGCCATCCGGTGCTGGGTTACCAACCGGTCATCTCCGGAGGCTACGTTGTCGAGCGTCGCTACGAACTCTTTGCTGCACTGGCAGGTGTCCGAACAGAAAATGGAGAGTCATCGTTGATTCCGGCGCGGGGGTTCCCTCGTGATGCCTGTTTTTTGCTGTTCGAACAGGCTCACCAACTGGTGGTTGACCACCCAAGCTCACCATTCGCAAAATATGTTGCTGACTGGATTCTGGAATCTGACATTCCGCCAGGATCGGTCGTGGTTGACTCCGACCAAGTCTTAGTGGGCAAAACTCGGTGGATTCAACACCCAGACTATCACGGCGCGTCATTTCTATCACATTCCGAGATCATGGATTGCCTCACGCATTTCGGATATGATCTGTCATCTGGCCCGCCTGAGTTCTTGGTTCTGATCGACCTGCTTGCATCGATCGACAATCGTTTCGGCAATCAATGCTCAAGACTGGTCTTTTGGTTTGACAACTGACTGGAATCGGGACGAACCATCGCAATCGGGATAGGGGCCCGGTTGCCCGGGACCCCTCCCACACCACCTAGCATGCTGGACCGCACTAGGCGATTCGTCGCAAGGGTGCAAACGAGTGCCAACGCTCTTCTAGGTTCAACAAGCCCTCGGCGGTCAAGTACTCGATCGATCAAGCCCGCTGGACACCTGACGTCATGGAAAGACGCCCCGTTCTGTCAGACTAGCTCGGGCGCTTTGCCGCTCATCGCGAATCCGCGAGCGACACGGTGGGACACGCCCAAGGAAATCAGTTTCTTCAGTCGAGTCTTCGACTTCTTCCACTGCTTCCAGTAACAAGCTCGGACGCGTCGCCACTGGGTTTCCTAATCGCTTAGTGCAGCCACTTGTCCAAGTTGACGAACGTTGTCTTGACTTGATTCAACGCGAAGTTACTCATCCAACCCAACGCATAAGAGCGAAACTCGGGCAGCCGCGATTTCATCGACACGCCTCGGCTTTTGCGAAAGATTTTCGAGACGCGTCGCTTGAAAGTGTCGAGCCTCTTCAGGCTCACTCGAATCTGTCCGCCAAAGACACGAAATTCGTAGCCCACGTACTCCAGTCCATCCGTTTGACGGATCGAGCTCTTGTCGTGATTGACGGTCAGCTTCAGGCGTTCTCGCAAGAAGTGCTTGACGCTTGCGTACACACGTTGCGCGGCAACTTCTGTCTTCGTGAAGATCACGAAGTCATCGGCATACCGTACAAATGGCGGCCCTCGTTTCTCCAGTTCCTTGTCCAGATCATCCAAGTAGATGTTGGAAAGCAACCGAGAAAGTAGACCACCTTGCATCGCGTCTTCTTCGCTGGGGTGGCATAAACCATCGACCATCACTCCGGTTCGCAGGTAGCGTCCGGTCAACTTCAGCAATCGGTTGTTGTGACGTGTTGCCACGCTTCGCCCCGCGTTCGAGCAAGCTCTACTGGCAGGCACAGGATGAAGTCCTCCCCGAATAAGGGACGTCGCGAGGCAACCGTTGCCCCGAGACACGTGATCTGTCCCCGCCCAAGCGCTTGAGCTACCTCCGCTCAGAACTCGATCAAGGCATCCGCCGGGCTTCCGGTACAGCTTCTTGGTCAGCAGCCCACTGCGATCCAATGAATCGCTTCGCGACGGGCCTGGAGTCGTCGGCCTCGTACTGTCTTTCTTCAGAGTTACATTTGGTAGACTGCCTCGTCGTGAAAGAAACCCGAACAAAGTACAGGGGACTTTCACCCCACAAGATCACTCCCATGTCGGGCGTACTGCACACGGAGCCGCCGAGTAGTGTTTTTACAAGTGGTAAATCACTCGCGGCGGCCGGGTGATCGCTGCCGTACCACAATGGAATCTTCTGTAGCGGCAATATGACAACCACGAAGGACACGAAGAGCACGAAGGATGGGGTTTATAAATCTTTCGCATTGCGTGATTGGCTGTGTGATCGAAGTCCATCGTGCACTGGGACCAGGGTTGCTTGAATCGGCATACGAGCAGTGCCTCGCTCATGAACTCGCGCGGAACGAAATCGGGTACAAGCTGCAGGATCCACAGCCGGTTCAATGCAAGGGCGTCCAACTCGACTGCGGCTGCCGTATCGATTTGCTCGTCGAGGACGCGCTTATTCTGGAACTCAAGAGCGTGAATCAGTTGACTGGCATTCACGAAGCTCAAATGTTGACGCACATGAAGATCGCCGAAGTGAAAACGGGACTGCTGATTAACTTC
>NZ_JBICHO010000157.1:0-7069 GCF_043100905.1 Rhodopirellula sp. JB055
GTGCACCTTCCAACCTTCGATCTCACGGACCACCGGATCGAATCGCGGCGCCGATTCGGCTGGGCGGTCGTTTGCCGATGCCGGCGAAAGGAACACCAGGCAAAGAAACGAGAGACCAAGCAGCCTCCCGGTTGAAAGCGTTCGCTGGGCTTGGTTCATCATCAGCTCTGGAGAGGTTCGACTGTGAAAGTCAGTCGGCCTTCACCACGTCCATGAAGCCGATCATCATTTCGTTCCAACTTTGGTCGCCCCATCCAACGGTTTTGGAAGGATCCGGGTTGCTCAGATTGTATTCCGAGTTATCAAAGACCGCACGGCAGTGGACGACGGTCCCCCGAGGCAATTTCCGAGGTTCCTTGAGGATGTACTTCATCTGCCAGTTGAAATCGTAGGCGTGAACGTCCAACAGAATCTCTTGTTCGCCATTGGGGAAGTGGGCCGTGTAGCGGAACGCTTTGCCGCGAAGGTGCATGTGCGGGGTCATTCCGAGCAGCTCGATGTCCTTCCGAACGGTGTGCTTCGCTGTCACCACATGGTTGGCTTCGCCGGGAGGAATTCTGAATTTCGTGTTGATCGCGATGACGCCTTCCAGCTCTTTCTCGACGTTGGCTTTGTCGGTGAACTTGACCCCGATGTACGACAGATCGCTTTGGGCGGTGCCGTTGGGGGTGTAGTGCATCTCGAACAACAGCTTGCTGCCGGCTTTCGCATGAATCGCGACGCCGTCATTCAGGTCGACTGGGGTGCTGCCGGGAGCGTAGCCCACCAACACTTTCCGCAGATCCACTTTCCTGCCGCCTGGTGGGATCACATAGACCAAGATGTGATGAACGACGGCTCGGTTTTGAGGACGTGCTTCGCAGGCGACGACGTACTTGTCTTCGTCCCAACCCGGATCGATCACGAAACGTTGATAATCGACTACACCTTCGGCGGGCACAGCAAAGGGTTTGTCTCGCATCTGGATGACTTGATCAGGTTCGCCAATCTGCCATCCGGTTGTGAACACGGGTGGTTCAGGCAGTTCGGACGGATCGCCCTCGGGCATCCCACCATCGACCCACTGTTCAATCAGGTCCTTTTCTTCCTCTGACAGCCTGGCGTCATTGGCGAACTCGCCGTGTGCTGGGTTGGCTGACCAAGGCGGCATACGGTTGTTGCCGATCACTTCGAGGATCGTGTCCTCCCATCCCTGCGTGTCTTCGTAGCTGGTCAGGGTGAACGGCGCGATCTCGCCTTCGCGGTGGCAAGTCACGCATCGCGAATTGAAAATCGGAGCGATGTGTTTGGCGTAGGTGATCTCGCCGAGTTCAGCGACGTCTTTGGTGCGTCCGATATGGCAACCAACCGCCTCCGTCTTCGGTTGGGAGATCGATTTTCCAGCCAGCAATTCTTCCACCGCGATGGCCAGATCGGAACGAGTTTTTTTGTCGCGAGCGTAGCCGACTCCGTATTGGTCATCGATGCGGCCGTGGTAGCGGATGACGCGATCGGCATCGATCAGGAACACCTCGGGCGTTCGTTCGGCTTTCATCGCATCGGCGACAACGTTGCCTTTGTCCTTCAGCATCGGAAAGCCGATGTCGTGACGATGCACGTAGGCGGCCACTTCGGTCAGGCTGTCTTGTTTGTTGGAGTTGATCCCGATGACCTGGAGACCGCGATCTCCAAATTTCTGCTGCAGATCATTCAGTCGCGGGCCATACAACTTTGCCAAAGGGCACTCGGTACCTAAGAAGACAATCGCCGCGCACTTCTTGCCCTTGAAATCACTCAGCGAGACGGGTTTGCCGTAGGCGTTGGGCAACGTGAATTTCGCGATCCGTTCTCCGACCGGAGAAGTTTCTGCACCTTCGGACTGGAGACCCGTCGCGGCGTTGGCCGGGATCCACGTGTTTCCAAGAATCAAGCATGCGACTGCCAAGCAAACCAAACGACGATGCATCAGAAGCCTCGGGCGAAGAGAATCAACGGTGAAACACCAGTTTCGCTGAAATGCGGGGGCCGTGTCACCCGCAGTTCCGTGTCGAATTGTACGGGGAGATTCGACGTCCTGCCGGAAAGGCCGGTTTGGATTCCTTCGGGCGGAAGCGAGGGAGATCCGAATTCTGGCAAATCCGGCTACGGGGATTGATTCAACGGAATGCAGGGCAACCGGTTTCGTTCTCTACGGCAGTTCGAGTTCGCCGGACCAAGGTTGGTTGTCCCGATACCATTCCACCGATGCGGCGAGCCCCTCATCCAAGTCCACCTTCGGAGTCCAGCCGATCAAGTCTTTCGCTTTGCTGATGTCGGCGGAGGTGACTTTGACATCGGCTTTGTGGAATGTCTTGTGTTCAACCTTGGCCTTTTTGCCAAGCAAGTTTTCGAGTCGACCAATGATGTCGTTCAAAGAGACGGGAGTTCCGCCGCCTCCCAGGTTGATGACTTCGTATCCAACGGGCTGCAACGCCGCGATGGTTCCCGCAGCGATATCCGACACATAGGTGAAATCGCGAGCTTGTTCGCCGTCGCCAAATAACTCGATCGGTGTGCCTTCATCGATCCATTTGATGAATCGGAAGATGCACATGTCGGGACGTCCCGCGGGTCCGTAGACGGTGAAGTAGCGGCAAACCGAGACGTCGATGTCGTACAGATGATGATATGAGTACGCCATTGCCTCAGCCGCTTTCTTGCTGGCCGCGTATGGCGAGATCGGCGTGTTGACGGACAGCGTTTCGACAAACGGCATCGGTTGACCGGCGTACAAAGACGAGGTTGACGCGAGCACGTATTTTTTCACGCCGACACGTCGCATCTGGTCGAGCAGGTGAAGGCTGCCCATCGCGTTGGTCGTCATGTAGACGTGCGGGTTTTCCATGCTGTATCGCACCCCGGCACGAGCAGCCAAGTTCAGCACTGCATCGAATGAATTTTCATCGAAGATTGTCTGCAGCGTCGATGAGTCTTCAATGTCGCCTCGGACGAACGTGAACGCCTCACCCTGGGAGGTCAGTTTCTCCAAGCGATGTTCTTTCAGCCGCACATCGTAGTAGTCATTGACGTTGTCGATTCCGACCACGCGATGACCCGCCGCCAGCAATTGCGAGGCGACTTCATTGGCGATGAAACCAGCGCAGCCTGTGACCAGGTACGTTTTGGACGACGAATCGGGCATCGGTTCGGGGCTCTTGATTCGGGGTTTGGGGAGGTGCCCTGGGGTTTGGCGAGGTTCAAACTATAGTGGGCCGCCAGTTGCACCGTCCGATTTTGCCACGCAGTCTAGTCAATGAAACGTCCCAAAATAGCCGTCTTCTTCGGAACCCGTCCCGAGGCAATCAAAGTCGCACCCGTGATCAAGCGACTTGCCACGGACGACCGATTCGAATTGCTGTCGGTTTCGACGGGCCAGCACCGCGAAATGCTGGATCAAGTGATCGACATCTTCGATTTGCCAGTGCATCACGATTTGGGCGTGATGACGCCGGGGCAAACCCTGGCAGGCCTGTCTTCGAAACTGATCGCGTCGATCGATCAAATTCTCGAAGCCGAAGAACCTGATTTTGCTCTCGTTCAAGGCGACACAACGACGGTTCTGATGGCCTCGCTGGCATGTTTCTACCGCCGCATTCCGACCGGGCACATCGAGGCAGGCCTGCGGACGGGGAATCTGGCCAGCCCCTTCCCCGAAGAAGCCAATCGGGTGTTGGCCAGTCCCATCAGCACGCTGCACTTTGCACCAACCTCGGTCAGCGAGGCGAACCTGTTGAACGAACGAATCGATCCGACGAAGATCTTTGTGACGGGCAACACCGTGATCGATGCCCTGCACTTGGAGGTCCAGCAACAATCCGACCCCGCGGTGGCAGCGAAGATCGACGAAGAGCTGGGGTCGGTTCTTCCCAGCGATTGGCGTGAGCGACGTTTTGTTTTGATCACGGGGCACCGCCGTGAAAACTTTGGCGGTGGCTTTGACGAGATCTGTGGTGCAATCTCGGAGCTGGCAGAGCGATTCCCCAACGTTCGATTTGTGTACCCGGTGCACTTGAATCCGAATGTGTCTGGACCTGTTCAAAAGGCATTGGGTCAATTCGACAATGTGTTGCTGTTACCGCCGCAGTCGTATCGTCCGTTTGTGGCGCTGATGCAAGCTTGTGAGTTAGTGCTCACCGATTCGGGCGGCGTGCAAGAAGAGGCTCCCGGATTGGGCAAGCCTGTATTGGTCATGCGTGACACGACCGAACGTCCCGAAGGTGTGGACGCAGGCACGGTCCGCTTGGTCGGCCCAGTTCGCAAGAACATCGTGGACGGCGTCAGTGAATTGCTCAGCGACCGCGAAGCCTATGACAAGATGGCGCGAGCTTCCAATCCTTATGGCGACGGCACCGCGTCAGAGAAAATCTTGGACGCGATCGCTCAGCACTTTTGCTGACGACTACTGTCGAAGGGCGTTTGCAAGTTCGGCTTCATAAGCCCGGTTCAGTTGTTGATAGTCGGCCAAGATCTTTTTCGGAACATCCACACCCGCAGAATCATCAGCCAAGGCAGCGACGACGTTGCTCACGGTGCTGGCGTTGATCTGTCGCTCAGTCAGCAGGACGGTTTGATCCGCATCGATGACAGCCGCGCTGCCGGGCCTCAGCCTCAACAGCCCAAAGACATCGTCCAATGATTTGGCATCCAGCACGGTGACGGCACCCGACCAAGCCGACGCCAATTCGCGGCGAAAGCCAGAGTCTTCGGTCGCAACCACCCAGCGAACGTGAGACAAATTCGACTGACGCGATTGGGTGATCGCGGCTGCGATCCAGCGCGGTTCCGCGGCGGATTCGGATTCGGCTTCGGACAGGCGAAACAGCACCAACTCGGATGCTTTGTTACCCGCATGAAGTGCCCGCATCGCATCGTTGGGCAATCGTCTCCCCAAAATGCTGGATGGGGGCGGTGGTGGAACGGGGACAAAACGCGAAACACGTTGTGGAGTGAAAGGCGGTTGAAAGTCAAATCGAGTCGAGTCCTCCTCACCGGACTGGGGTGCAAACTCAGCTCGTCGGAATTCAAGTGTCAGCGAACTTTGCTTGGTATCCAGACCTTCGATCAGTGGAAGCGGCAACTCAACCCGACGAATCACACTGACCGTGGGATCGATCCAAAACACATAGGACTTGCCTTCCGTTTCCGCCGCAATGCGTCGCATCTTTTGCCCCGCGAAATTTGCGTCGGGCAACCACTTCAGTTTTGCAGTGGGCTCGAAGATGCCCGACATGGGGTCGCCCGCGAACAACCATTCCAGTTGCGGTGGCGGACCAGCCAGCCCGGCGGACAACTTCGACCGCAGGACTTCATCCGCGAGCACGCGATCGAGGTTCAATCGTTGGTTTTCCGGTTTTTGCCAGACATCAACCAGCATCTGAGAATCGAAGTGGCGTGTTTCAGGTTCATCGAACCAAGCATTCAGTTCGACTTGGTTGGATTGTGGCGTGGAATTGGCTCGCAATCGCACCGCGTAGGCTTGGACGTCGAGTTGTCGGCCAGTCCAACGCACTCGAAACGGGGCTCGCTGTTCTTGCTTTCCGCCCGAGAACAATTCCGAGGACGCGTTTGCCAACGGGACCACACGCAGCACGACTTCGCTGGTGTCCTGGTAGTACGAACTGCCGCGATAGCGAGCGAAGATTTGCCGCAGTCGGTCGCGAGGCTGGCCCCGTGCGATCACAAACTGCTGTGGTGTCGTCGCGGCTTCTTCCGAGGTGGACGACGAAGGCGAACATCCGGTGGTCCATGCAGAGACTCCCGCGACGATGCCGCACGCAAAGATCCATTTCGCGAACTGTTGAATCAAACCGTCACGCTTTCTTTTCACCCAGTGAATCCATTCGAGCTGCTTTGCACAGCAACCGTTTCTCCGCCGCCGCTCGACCGCACTTTCGACAGATGAATTCTGCCGATTGGACTTGTTCGGCTAGCAACGGCAAAGCATCTGCAAGAGTGGATTTATCCCATTTGCAAATCGACTTTTTGGGGAGTTTCGATTGAGTCAAACTGAGATCAGTGTTCGTAAGTTGGAATTTCGCGACCATCGATCGAAGCGGCCGCGCGGTGAATGTTGATGTCTTGAGTGTACGTCAACATTTTCACCGATCCATCCACCATCGCCGCATTCCAGCCATGTGGGTGGGCACTTCCAAAGTCGTGACACGACAAACAATTGTCGGGGGTGTCCAGCGCCGGTTGCCGAGCCGCGAACCGGACATATGAGTGCGTGGTGGTCCCGATTCCCGTGTAACCGGCCAGCGGAGCACGGTCGCCAAAGCAGTCTCCGGTGGTGTATTTCAGGGAATCCATCGCTTTTTCGCCGACCAGATACGTGTGGCTCAAACCGTCAAACACCCGCGACAAGGTCGTCCGGCCGCCGAGTCTCCAAACCCCGTCGTACTCGCTTTCGATGACTCGGTGGTCCGCTTCGTTGACCGACGCAGGACCACCGCACATCGCGTAATCCGTCCGTCCGCCACTCGCTCCGTACCGACTGAGATAGGGTTCCAGCAACGGATAGGCATCCGCGTCACGCCGGGTTGGGCAATGAAACGTGGAGACAGCCGACTGAACGTGTTGCTGCACGCGGTCCGTCGGCGCGATGCTGGGAGCAGCCCCGATTTTTGCCAGTGGCGGCGCCAAGTCAGCTTGTTCCATCAACGCCATCGCCTGGACGATCCAGTTGCCGCCGTTGAACCGGGCATCGTACGAGCGGCGGCTGTCAAAATCGACCAGGAAAGGCGGGACTTCGCCGGAGTATCCCGGCAGATCGCGAAACATCGATTCGTAGTTCTGGCACGCCAACGCGATTTGTCGAATTCGATTGCGACACTTGGTCTGACGTGCCGCTTCGCGAACGCTCTGGACCGCTGGCAGAAGAAGTGCGATCAGGACGCCAATGATGGCGATGACGACCAGTAACTCCACCAGCGTGAATCCATGGCGATTCACTGTTTCTTGCTCCGTCCTCACGGTCAAACCTCGATCACAGGGATGGTTTGCGAGCCAATTGTCGAATCTCGAGGGAACCAGCTTTGAGCAACTGCAGACA
>NZ_JBICHO010000158.1:0-3309 GCF_043100905.1 Rhodopirellula sp. JB055
CGCATCGCGCTTGAGCCGCTTGGGCCGACCGAGGGTGATTTCCTGAACACGGCGGACGAAGGAGTCGAATTGGCGCGCATGATTGGCGATGATCACATCGGTTTGCATCTGGACGTCAAAGCCATGAGCAGCGAGTCCAAACCGATCGAAACAGTCATTCGTGAACACGCCGATTCGATGATTCACTTCCATGCCAACGATCCCAACCTGCTGGGGCCTGGCATGGGGGACGTTCCGTTCCAGCCAATCATGAAGGCGCTGACTGACATCCAGTACGACGGTTGGGTCAGTGTCGAAGTGTTCGACTATTCTCCCGGCGCTGAAACCTTGGCTCGCGAAAGCATTGCGAATTTGAAAAGCAGCATCGCTTGACCGGCAACCTTCTGTCCGACGTTGGCCACCGTCGCCCACGTCGTTGTCTCCCCACTTTGATTCTTACCGCATCTTGATCGAGGCGTGTCCATGCTTTTGTCCAACCTGATCCACCCCGAAATTTCTGCGATCTGTGCCGCGGCCGGTCACCACAGCACCATTCTGATCGCCGATGGAAACTACCCGGCACTGAACAAACGCGGCCCAAACGCGAAACTGGTCAGCCTGAACCTCAGCCCTGGACTGGTTTCTTGCGACCAAGTCCTACGGGCCTTGTTGTCAGCGATTCCTGTGGAAGCCGCGATGACGATGCAAACGGAAACCGATGGCCCATACGCGCTCGATGGTGATCCGCCGGTCTGGGAAGACTACCGCAAATCATTCCAAGATGCTGGCAGCAGCGTGGAATTGCAACCGCTCGAGAAGTGGTCGTTTTATGACCATGTGATCACAGACGACCATGTGCTGACCATCCAAACCGGAGACCAGCAACGCTATGCCAACCTTCTGCTCACCCTCGGTGTGCGGATGGATGGATGAAGTTTGAAAGTCTCTCTCGTTGGATGCTGCCGATTGCGCCGCTGGTCGCATTCGTCATCTGCTTTTTTGCGAATCAAAATGGGTTGTCGGTGCCTGCCACCATGTGCGCAGGCGTCGCGATCGTTTGCGCGTTGTGGTGGATCTTTGAATGCCTGCACATCGCGGTCGTGGGACTGCTGCCGTTCGTCGCGCTGCCAACGCTAGGCGTCGTCGGTCACCGTGAGATCGCGGGTGCCTATGGGCACACGATGATCCTGCTGTTGCTGGGCGGTTTTCTGCTTTCTGCAGCAATGGAACGCAGCGGCGCACACCGCCGCATCGCAATCAACATGGTCCGATTGGTTGGCGGGCGTGGTGGTAAACGCTTGGTCCTGGGATTCATGCTGGCGACCGCTTCGCTGTCGATGTGGATCAGTAATTCGGCCACAGCACTGATGATGCTGCCGATCGCGCTCGCCGTGTTGTCGCAAGCCGATGATCCAAAATTGCGAGTCCCACTTTTGCTTGGGATTGCGTATTCCGCCAGCGTCGGAGGCATGGCGACTCCGATCGGCACTCCTCCCAACGTGGTGTTCATGGGCGAGATGCAAACCAAGTTCGGCGTCGACGTGCCTTTCGCCACTTGGATGATGTTCGGATTGCCTGTCACGATCATCATGCTGCCAATCATTTGGTGGTGGCTGACGCGATCGATTGACGACGTTCGTCCAGTGTCGATGCCCAGCATGGCTCCGATCGCCCGCAACGAAATTCTGATCCTGATTGTGTTTGCGGTGACCGCGTTTTTGTGGGTCTTTCGATCCAGCCCCGTTGGCGGATGGACAGGGTTGCTGCCGTGGGACGGCAGCATGATCGGCGATGCCACAATCGCTCTGGCGGCATCCCTGTTTTTGTTCATTTGTCCCAACGGTCTGGGCGATGGCCAACGCCTGATGGACTGGGAAACTGCGGCGAAGATTCCTTGGGGTATCTTGATCATGTTCGGCGGCGGGATGGCGCTCGCCACCGGTTTTGACCAATCGGGGCTGAGCGTTGCCATCGGCCATCAACTCGCATTTCTGAAGAACGCACCCCCGTGGCTGATCGTTTTGTCGGTCTGTTTGCTGGTCACTTTTTTGACGGAAATCACCAGCAGTACCGCCACGGCGATGTTGTTGCTGCCCATCTTGGCAGCGTTGTCACTGGAAGTCGGCTTGCCCCCGGAATTGCTGATGTTGCCGGGAACGATCAGTTGCTCCTGTGCGTTCATGTTGCCTGTCGCGACCGCGCCCAACGTGATCGTGTTTGGAGCAGGTGGCATTCGCACGGACGAGATGGCACGGAACGGTTTGTTTCTGAATCTCGTTGCCGCCGTCGTGATTACGATGGTTTCTTTGACCGTCGCGGGCATGGACTGGATGCCGCGATTGGACCTTGCCCCACCAGTCCATGAAAGTGAATCTTCCAATGAATCCAGTTCGTCGGCGTCTCTTGGCTTGGGTCGCAATCACTTCGTCCTCGCTTCTCACGCCCCCACTTTTCGCGGATGAAACGACTTCTCAGGCGGACGCGACCAATGCGGCATCGGTCGTGCAACCTGGTGCCACACTGAAGTTGGTGGGAGACACCTACAAATTCACCGAAGGCCCCATCGCGGACGATGACGGCAACGTCTACTTCACCGACCAACCCAACGACCGAATCGTTCGCTACGACGCCGAGACGGGTGTACTGTCCGATTGGATGTCACCGTGCGGCCGCAGCAATGGACTCGACTTCGTGGCTCCAGGGCATCTGATTGCCTGTGCGGATGCCAACAACGAACTGTGGTCAATCAACCTTCAGGATAAATCCCATGAACTTCTGGTGGGTTCCTTTGATGGTCGACGATTTGGCGGGCCGAATGATTGTTGGGTCGATGCAGATGGGACGATTTACTTCACCGATCCGCTGTACAAACGGCCGTATTGGAAACACGAAATCCCAGCCGACAATCCGCGAGGCGTTTATCGTCTGGGCAAAGACGGAACGTTGACCCAAGTCGCCAATGATTTGGTTCAGCCGAACGGGATCATCGGTGATCCAGAAAATCGCCAGCTTTGGATTGCCGACATCGGTGACAAGAAAACATATCGCTACAACATTGCCGACGATGGATCTCTGACCAATCGCAAACTGTTCTGCGAAATGGGCAGCGATGGAATGACGCTCGACCAAGAACGCAATCTGTATCTGACAGGCGGTGACGGTGTGACCGTTTTCGATGCTGAAGGGAACAAACTCGGGACGATTTCCGTTCCCAAGCGTTGGACTGCGAATGTGACCTTTGGAGGCAAAGGGCACCGGGAGTTGTTCATCACTGCTCAGGACTCTGTGTTCACTCTGCCCATGCGAGTCAGCGGGTTGCGCTGACTCGTT
>NZ_JBICHO010000159.1:0-5016 GCF_043100905.1 Rhodopirellula sp. JB055
AGTCTTTTGCTGCGGCGTCGTGGTTATCGTCACCGACTTGAGTGATTGCAACGGAAGTCAGCTTTGCGATTTGGGCTTGGTCGAGCTGAACGGCTCCAGCACGTCGCATCGCTGCCATCATGTCGTCGAAGACTGAATCGACGACGAAGACTTCTTTTTCAGCGATGCACAACAAGTTGTTGTCGTACGCACCGCCTTGGATGATGCAGCGAGCCGCGTTGTCGAGGTCGGCGGTTTCGTCGACGACAACAGGCGGGTTGCCTGGGCCAGCCACAATGGCTCGTTTGCCACTGTTCAGTGCTGCACGTCCCACGGCGGGACCACCGGTGACACAGATCAACGCGACGTCGCGGTGACCGAACAATTCCGAAGCGCTTTCGAGCGTTGGTTCAGCGATCACGCAGATCAAGTTGTCGATGCCGACTTCGCGAGCGATTTGTTCGTTGAAACGACGGACGCCTTCGACGGCAACCAAGCGACCCGATGGGTGAGGGTTGACGACGACCGCGTTCCCGCCGGCAATCATGCTGACCGCATTGCCGGTGATCGTTGGCAGGCTGTGCGTGACCGGGGTGATCGCGGCGATGACGCCAAACGGGGCTCGTTCGATGATTGCGAGACCGTGGTCGCCGGAGAAGGCTTTGGTTTGCAGGAACTCGGTGCCGGGCGACAGCTCGCCGAGAGCTCGTAGTTTTTCGATTTTGTGTTCGGGGCGGCCGATTCCCGTTTCCCGCATTTCCATCAGGCCAAGTTCTTCGCAGTTCTCAATGCTGATCTTGCGAATGATATCGATCACGCGTTTGCGATCTTCCATCGGACGTTCGCGAAGTTGTTCGAACGCACGACGAGCTGCGGTGACGGCATCCGATGCGTTGCCGAAGATACCGTGGCTGCCTTCGAAGGCGTTCGCCGAATCCGGCACGCCGTGCTCCGATAGACTGGGCATCGGTCCAACTTCCGCGAGCACTTGTGCGACCACGCTGCGAATGGTGTTTTCGTCGAGTTGCATGATGAGAGATGAATGAGGGGTGATGGATTGGATGGGGAAAGCGATCGCACGGGCTAGGTGCTGACTTTCACCTCTTTGGCATCCACGTGAACGGAATCGACCAAGCCGATGACGACCGCGTCGATGGGAAGTGTTTTGGTTTCGGGGGTCAGTCGAGCGCTGCTGCCTTGGCACACCAGCACCAACTCACCTTCGCCAGCTCCCAACGTGTCGACCGCGATGAAAGTGCGTCCCGTTGAGGAAAGCTTTGCACGCGTTTTCTCATCGAGCCGGTAAGGCTCGACAATCAACAGTTTGTGACCGGTCATGGATGCAACCTTTTGGGTGCAAACGACCGATCCGGTGACGCGGGCTAGAAACATGGGAGTGGTGGGTTGAGGTGATGTGTTTGGATGGCGTTGGAATCAAACCAGGTGGAACCTGACCTGCGAATTCATTTGCCAGGTGGGACCTGGCCTACTGGGCGGCGAGAGCGCGAAGGCTTCGCTTGGCCACGATCCATTCTTCGTTGGTGGGCAAAACCAAAATTTGAGTTTTGCTGGATTCGGTGTGCAGGCTTCCTTCGCCACGCATGCCGTCATTCTTGGAGGCATCCAGTTCGATGCCAAAACCTTCCAGGCCCGCACAAACGGCGGCCCGGACAACGTCGCTGTTTTCACCAATTCCTCCGGTGAACACGATCGCATCCAAGCGACCCAACGCGACCATCATTCCGCCGAGGTGTCGACGGATCTCTTCGGTGTAAACACCGAGCGCCAATTTCGCGTCGGCGTTGCCTTCGGAAGCGGCCGACTCGATGTCACGCAAATCCGCCATGCCGCCGGAGAGACCTTTCAGTCCACCTTGGCTGGCCAGTGTTTGCAGGACTTCTTCCAGCGATTGGCTGGTCCGTTCCATGATCAACGGAATCGCGAAAGCGTCGAAGTCGCCCACTCGGTTGTTCTGTGGGACGCCGGTTTGAGGTGTCATGCCCATCGTGGTCATGATGCTCTTGCCGGAATCGATCGCGGTCAGCGAACTGCTTCCGCCCAAGTGGCACGAGATGATCTTGGCGTCGTCGCGACCCAAGACTTCCGCGGCACGTTCGGCAATGAAGCGGTGGCTGGAACCGTGGAATCACCACTTTTGAATTTGCATCTCACGCGTCCATTCCGCAGGGATCGCGTAGGTGCGACGCTCCGGCGAAATCGTGTCGTGAAATTCGGTTTCAAACGCGGCGACCAACGGTAGCTCCGGAAAACGTTGACGTAACAGTTTCATCGCAGCGATGTACGGTGGGTTGTGCGCCGGCGCGGCGGCACTCATTTCGTCCATCGCTTCAAGCACTTCGTCATCGACGACGAAGGTGCCACTTTTGCGTCCACCGTGAACGGCTTTGAAACCGATCGCGGCAACTTCATTGGCCTCTTTCAAACATCCGTTTTCAGGATGGGTCAGTTGGTCCAAGCAGGCTTGAACAGCAACGCCATGATCCGGCACGGGCATCTGCGTTTCTTCGCGAAACGTTTCGCCTTGATGCGATCGCGTCACAATCACTTCGCATTGACTGATGGGTTCGCCAATGCGATCGACGGCCCCGCGAGCGAGCACGCGAGAGTCGGGGGAGGCATTCGCAGATTCATAGTCACCGGACATGTCCAGCAGCTTGTACTTGAAACTGGTCGAGCCCAGATTGGCAACGAGGATCAACATCGAATCACGGTCCTTGTGAAAGAGGTTTCACGCAGCGTGTGTGAACAGGTTGTGAACGTCGCAACCGGATCACACGGCGGCGATCAATTGAAGTAAGCGTTCATCAAGCCTTCGGCTGGACGAGCGATCACGTGGCTGCTGACCAATTCACCGACTTGAGCGGCTGCGGCGGCACCGGCTTCGACGGCTGCGCGGACGCTTCCGACGTCACCGCTGACGACGGTCGTGACCATGCCACCACCGAGGTCGACGCGTTTGACAACAGCGACGTTGGCGGCTTTGGCCATGGCGTCGGTGGCTTCGACCAACGGCAAGAGGCCCTTCGTTTCAATCAAACCAATGGCATCGTTCATTTGAGATTCTCTAAAAGTTGTTTTGGTGAGGTGGGAGACAATCGGGGTGACAGACGCTGCTGTCGCTCGATCACTTTTTGCTGGACGAAGGCAGCTTCATGATCTTTTCCAAATCGCCGTGTGGGCGTGGGATCACTTGAACGCTGACGACTTCGCCGACGCGGCCGGCGGCTGCGGCACCCGCATCGGTGGCAGCTTTGACAGCGGCGACATCGCCGGTGACAAACACGGTTGCCAAGCCAGCACCAATCTTGTCCCAACCAAGGAACTGAACGTTGGCGGCTTTCATCATTGCGTCGGTTGCCTCCACTGCTGAAACGAAACCTTTGGTTTCGATCATGCCGAGGGCTTCACTGATTTTGGCCATCTTTTGAGATACCTAAAAAGGAAAGGGGAAAACGTGAAAGGGTTTGAGTTGGCGGGTTGCCAACGGTTTCAATCACCGGGCCGAACTGGCACCGGCGAGCGGTCTGAGGGAGTGGGTCAGTGCTGGCAAGCACAGCCTGATTTTTTCAGTTCAACGCTGGTGGCAGCGTCGAGGTTGCACGCGTTGCCTTCGTCCGTGTCGATGTGAACTTCCAACTTGGCGGCTTTGTCGGCGCGAACCAAAACGTCTTCGAACGAAACGCTGCAGTCAGGACTGCGAACGGAAAGTTGCATCATGTCTCCATCGGAAACACCGTAGTACTCCGCGTCGGCGAAGTTCATGTGCACGTGGCGAGCGGCGCGGATGACGCCTTGTTCGAGTTGAACGCTGCCGGCGGGGCCGACCAACACGCACCCGGGCGTGCCGTCGATTTTGCCGCTGTGGCGAACGGGTGCGTTGATGCCCAGTGAGATCGAATCGGTCAGTGCCAGTTCAACTTGGCTGGCTCCACGCGTTGGGCCGAGCACGCGAACGCTGGGGAGCATTCGTTTGCGAGGTCCGACGACCATCACGGTTTGCTTGGCCGCGTAGAAGCCATCTTGGTAGAGGTCTTTGTCAGGTTCCAAAACGCTGCCGCGACCGAACAGGATTTCAACATGCTCGTCGGTCAGGTGGCAGTGGCGAGCGGAAATGCTGACACGCAAGTTCGGTTTGCCATCGACCCAACCCAGAGGTTGTTGTCCGGCGGAAGCGACCGACGGGGCTGGCGGTGCCATGCCCGATTGACGGATCGCGTTGCGAACGAGGGATTCAATGCGTGAACGATCGACAGCCAAGCTCATGTGAGGTTCGCGTTGTTCAAGGAGTGGGTGGGGGAGGAGTTCGATGGGGACGCGGCCGGAGCCGGCGTCGATGTTTTGTGCGGTGAATGCGTCTGCGATGACTGAGTCAACGGGGACTGGGCCAAGCGTAGTTGGACACCGGCGGATTCCAGCCACGCTTTCGCGTCAGAATCCAGCCCGTCGTCCGTGACAACCGTGTCGATCTGATGCAATTCGCAAATTCGGCTCAAACTGGTTTTTCCGAACTTGCTGTGGTCAGCCAGCACGATGCCTCGTTCAGCCGAGGCGAGCATCGCCTTTTCGCTTTCCACCAGCATCATGTCGCTGTTGAAAAATCCGCGAGGTGAAACGCCGGCGACGGACAAGAACGCAGTGGTGACGTGAATGTTTGCCAGTTGCGAATCCGCCAGCGGACCAATCGTGATCGAGGTGCGACCGCGAACGCAGCCGCCGATCATGACCAAGTCGATTGAATCACTGGTGGAAAGCAAATGCGCGACTGGCAGCGAATTCGTCACAACCTGCAGCGGTCGATGGATGATCAGACGCGCCAATTCGTAAACCGTGCTACCACCGTCCAGCAAAATCGTGTCGTGGTCGGCGATCAATTCCGATGCGGCTCGGCCGATGGATTGTTTCGCGGCCCAGAAATCGTCGTTCCGGGATTCGAACACACTGATCGTGTCGGAATCGCCCGTCCAGTAGACGCCGCCGTGGGTGCGGCGAGCCAAACCGGCTTCTTCCAGCATTTCC
>NZ_JBICHO010000160.1:0-9072 GCF_043100905.1 Rhodopirellula sp. JB055
TGGGCGGCCTTGTCGACGTCCAGAGAATCCAGCAGAACCGCCAATTCATCGTCTTCAATTTGTCCCGTCAGCCCATCGCTGCAGACGAGAAAGCGATCTCCCACTTCCAGATCAAATGGGCCTTCCAAGTCCACCAAAACCTCAGGCGAAGGCCCCAATGATCGGGTGATCACGTTCTTGGGAATGGATTTGCTGAAAACACTGTCGCGGTGAACCTTGCCGCTGGCTTGCATCTCCCAAACCAACGAGTGATCAAACGTCAACTGTTCCAAAACCCCACGCCGCAACCGATAGACACGCGAATCGCCGACATGGGCCACGTAGGCTTCGCCGTTGACCAACACCAGAGAACTGGCGGTTGTCCCCATGTTGAGGAACTCGGGGTTGCTCTGCCCGCGTTCGTAGATTGCGGCATTGGCCAGGTGCACCGCCTCAGAAATCGCGTGCTCAGGATACTCTTCCCGCGATTGGTAGTAGTGCATCGAGATGCGATCGCTAGCGATCTTGGACGCCAACTCGCCCGCGGCGTGAGCCCCCATGCCGTCCGCGACAACGAACAAGTGTCCCCGTTGGTTCAGACGTTCGGCGGACTCGGCGATCAAAACCGCCAATGAATCTTGATTGTTCGCACGTCGCATCCCAACATGGGTCTGCTCAGCGAACTTCACTCCGGGGCGCCATGAACCTGACAAACGATTTGTGACCGAGAACTTGTGACCGAGAACACATCCAACTGACTAACTTGCACGGCCTCACTGAGACTGCTTCGCAAATTGTAAGTCCCCGTGCGACACGAACCTAGTGTATTGAACACTCTTCAGCCACGATTTTAGCGACCTTCGCTACAGAAGCCCTTGAGATTCGCACTCACTCCCCCTGCGAACCTCCATCTGGACTGCTCAAGGGGCGACCCCACTTCAAACAGGAGCGATCAACTCGGTCGCCAACCGACAGGCAGCCAAGAACTCATCGACCTGCAAATACTCATCGACGGTATGAATCGATGCCTGACCGCAACCAAGCGTGACCGCCTCGATCCCGTGCAACATCAACCAGTTTGCATCCAACCCGCCGTTGGCCACCTCGCACTCAGGCGAGCGTCCCAGTTGCGAGATCAACTCCGTCGCCGCCAAAACAGATGGATGGTTTTCCGCCAACCGGAATGCCTCGTAATCCACGCGACTGCTGAATTCCAGGCCACCCACGCGTCCCTGAACATCCGACACGGACTGAACCGCGTGCTCAAACGCCGCTTTCATCTGTGAAACGATTTCGATGCGAAACTCGGAATCGTGACTGCGAGCCTCCGCCCGCAACTGGACCTCAGGAGTGATCACATTGGTGGCGTCGCCACCCTGAAAAACGCCCACATTGGCGGTTCCTCGGCGACCATCCTTCTCGACCAAGCCCAACCAGCCGTTGCGATGCAGGCTGCTAATCGCTTCCGACGCAATCACAATCGCGCTCACCCCTTTCTCTGGGGCCACGCCGGCGTGTGCTGCATGCCCTCGGACGGTCATCTGCACCCGCTCGCCACCGATTGCCCCATGGCGAATTTTGTTGAGTTCCCCCCCATCAAAATTGAACGCCCGATCCACCTGTCCCACCTTGGACACTTCCAAATGGCGAGCCCCTTCCAAACCGACCTCTTCTTGGATCAGAAAGGTGACTACGGCAGGAGCCAACCGCAGATCGGGGTGCTTGGCCTGGCGAGCCAACCGTTCCACGATCGCACTGAGAATCACCGCACAACCGCTCCGATCATCCGCCCCCAGCCCCGTCGGCCCATCCGAGACCACAATCCGGCCCCGCTCTGGATCGTCGCGGACCACAGGGGTGGCCCCCACGCAAATCGGAACCGTGTCCATGTGAGCAGACAACAATGTTCGCGGCAGCGAATCATCGCCAGGCAACGAAACAATGAGATTCCCCGCGTTGCCGTCCAATCGCGTCTTGGTGCCAGCATCGTCGGACTGGATCCAAGCCGGATCAACTCCCGCCTGCACCAACATTTCTTGAATGGCACTGGAAATCGCAGCTTCATCGCCGCTTTTCCCAGGAATTCGCGTTAACTTGAGATAACGATCCAAAGCGGCTGTTTCATCAATGGCCGCCCACTGAGAAGCATCGGTCGAAGTCATATTCATTGCGTGAGCCGGCATTTTCCGCCGACATTTTCCTAGACGTGAGCCGGCGAAGTGCCCGTGTGCCGGCATGGCGTGGTGAGATTCATTCGTTGCCTGATCGCGGGCGAGTCTCGCTGCTTCCCCGAATCGAAGCTCAGCGTGAACGACGGGATCGGCGGTCCGCCTCATCCTCAACGCGAATGGGCTGAGCCGCGGTGCCCGGTTGAGACTGATTCAAACGGCTCATTGCGAACCACCCAGCCACCAGAAGCAATCCACTGGCGGCGAATGAGGCCAGCATCGGAACGACGTGCGCCGGTTCCGTAGCGTAATGAGCCACACCTTCTGTGCTGCCATGTCCGGGGTGAGCCGAGACGGGAACGGCTAAAACCAAGGCGGCAATCGAGCCAATCAGTGAACGCGACAAAATGAACTCACAAGATGCAAGAGAAAAGAAGAAGACCCAATCCGCAAGCGGCAACCGCCAACGAACCGGCCCCGTCCATCGGCCGACCGTCCCCACCAACAACGCTCGGAACGGGAAGCCGGGCCGGCCGCCAGATTATACGCCCTGGTCGAGTTGTTGTTGGCGCATCCGTCGACGTTTTCGCTGGTCTTCGGTCACCTCCGCCGCACACCGAGAACAAGCGACCCCACGCTCATAGTCGGGATGCTGCTTCATCTCGGCGGTCAGCGGCCAACCACAACCGTGGCACAATTCATACGCCCCGGCCCGCAATTGGTGATCGACCGCCACGCGATTGTCGAACACAAAACATTCGCCCTGCCAACGAGATTCTTCTTCGGGCATCTTCTCCAAGTAGTTCAAAATCCCGCCACGCAGGTGGTAAACCTCTTCAAACCCACGTTCTTTCAAATAGGCGGTCGACTTCTCGCACCGGATCCCCCCCGTGCAAAACATCGCCACCTTGGGATGCTTTTCGGGATCCAAGTTCTCTTCCACGAACCTGGGAAACTCTCGGAACGAATCCGTGTGCGGATTGACCGCCCCTTGAAACGTCCCGATTTCGATCTCGTAATCATTTCGCGTGTCGATCAGCGTGACTTCGGGATCATCCACCAAGGCATTCCAATCCTGTGGCTCGACGTAGGTGCCGACCGATCGCAACGGATCGATGCTCTCAACCCCCATCGTCACAATTTCGCGTTTCAACCGGACCTTCGTTTTCCGAAACGGCACCTGCTCACAGTACGACCATTTCACGTCCATCCCGCGAAACGGCGTTGCTTGGTCATCCACCTCCATGGATCGAAGCCAAGCGATGAACGGTTCCATCCATTCCCGCGGGCCGGCAATCGTGCCGTTGATGCCTTCGCCCGCCAGCAACAACGAACCGCGAATTTGATCACTGAACATGCGTTCGCGGATCGGTTCCCGCAGCGATTCGAATTGCGGCAACGGCGTGAAGCAGTACAAAGCCGCGACGGCCACCGGCAAAACAGCCACGCCAGTTTGGTCAGCAGTATCAGAGAGAGCAGCGGAAACGTTTGATTCGGTCATGGCCGAAAACATACCCCTTCATTGAACCCATTGCAGCCAAGCGTCGACGAAAGCAATCGGAGTCGCGTTCATGCCCGTCTGAAACGCTTGCGGAAACGGTTGGCCCGCTTGCAGATTTCGCAACACGGCATCCAACCCTCTTCGATTCTGCCGCGACAACAGAGACTCGGCAATCGCAACTGCCATCCGGTCCGCCCGCTCGGGCGGCAACTTGCCATTCAAAAAGTCTTTCCCTGACTTCAAACTCCCCACCGCGGTGACCAACTCCGCTTGCCGACGCATGTTTTCGTTTCGATCCCGCTTGGTTTCACCGCCGGAAATCGCGGTCCCCAAACCTTCGGCAAACCATCGCGGAACCGCCTCCCCGCGACTGACCACGGCGAGACTGGCGACGGGGGCCATCACCCGCTGGGCAATTTCTTCTTCGGTCGCACGCTCAGATGCTACGACCGCGACGTAGGCACGAATCCCGTCGTACTTCCAGTGAGACTGCCAATCGGAGGGCACGCTTCGCCCCTCGACCATTTTGGCAAACTCGCTGTAGTCATAACGTTTCGCCAGCACATAGATCGACGCTTTGCCGTGGAAAAAGTCCTCGGGCGTCCCATCAGCCCGCGGCAAAAACTTCCGAGCCTGCGTGAGGGCGGCTTCCGCAGACTCTGCCACCGCCTTCAAAGTTGCAGGCGAAACGTCACCCCAAACCGCGAAGTGGTCGGAAACCTGCTGCTGCAAACGGCTCATGTCGGCACCAGCCAATCGAAAATCCGCTTCCGCGATTTCAGCACGTCGCTCGCTGACCTCAGGAGAAGCCGCGGCGTCCAACCAAGCCTGTGCCGTGACGACTTTCATCGGTGTCTGCACCAAAGCCTCGTCCACCTTGGCACCTTCGCTGATCCAAGTCGAAATCAACTCGATATCGCTGTCCGAAAGTGGTGGGCGTCCGCCCGCCGGCATCCGAGCCCCCGCGCTACCGCGAAGTTTCTGAACGAGCAAGCTGGCCTCGCCATCGCCGGGCTGCATCACCGAACCACTGTCGCCACCGCGAAGCATCTGAGCCAGCGTGTCCATCCGCAAACCTCCGCGCGTCTGCATCGCATCCAAGTGACACCCGGTGCAATTCTCGACCAACAGCGGATCCACATCCTTCGAGAACGAAACCGTTTCGTTGCCAGTTGGCTTGCCCACCATCGTCGGCTGATTGGGCTGCGGCGCAGCCGGCGGGGCACTCGTCCCGTCTCCCTTCAAACTGGTCAACATCGCGGTGGGATCTGGGCCATCAAACTTGGCACCCTGAATCACCCACTGCTTCAGCGTGTCCAGTTGTTCCTTGCTAACTTTTCCTCCGCCGCGAGGCATGTCGCCCGTTTCAATTGTTTCGATCAAGCGACTGCCGATGACGTCCCCGGGGAAAACGACGACACCTTCCGAGGGCCCCTCCATTAATTTCGCAAAGGTCTGCAGCGTGAACCCGCCCTTGTTTCCCCGGATGTGGCAACCACCGCACTTGTCGACCAAGATCGGCGCCACATCGGAAACGAAACTGACGCCATCCGTTGCTGGATCACTCGCACCATCCGCCCCGGGCGTTTCAGCCATCGGATCCGCGGTCGCCTCCGGCCGAGCCGGAATCCGAAACGGCGGCAGAGTCACCCCTTCCAGTTCCAGCATCGCGCGAGCGTTGATAATTCGTCGCATCGTCGGCAACAACGCATCATGCAGCGCGGGCGACGCAGCGTTGCCCGCCACATCGATTTGCCCAATCGCTTTACGAAGAGCCTCCCCGGAAGTCTCGTAGTCGCCTTTGGAGTACGCCGCCCCGGCGCGTTTCACCTGCAATTCGACCGACTGGACGATGGTTCGCGATCTCGCATCGAGGGGTTTCGCGTCCGCTCGAGGACTGGCGTCCTGAGCGTTCAGCACTGGCATCCCGCCCGAAAACGTCACGAGCAACGCGCCGGCGACCAACGTCGCTGCAGCGAAAACGCGAAACGCCGGACGCACCATGCTCCCATTCGAAACAATCTGAATCTCTTTCGAAACGACCTGAATCATCGTCACCAACATCATTGTTCGAGGATCTGCCAACCACTCCATCATAGACCACAAACGCAGTTCTTCCCGAAAAAGACTCACTCGACTCATGGCGTCCAGCTCGCCATCGCAACCACTTCGCCGGTGAACAGTTCTCCCCAGCCGGTCCCGCACCGCCCTGCCCTGCCCCAATCTTCGCGTTCGATCACGCCGCCCGGCTCGCTTGGCCCTTCCCCGTTTCCCCCTTGCTCTTTTACACTGCCGCATTGGCCTTTCCCGCAATTTCCGGCAAGAACACGATGACCTCATCTGCGAACACCACCTCGCCCGCCATCGCTGAAACCACTTGGCTCACCGAGCAACGGATCCTGGTGCTCGATTTTGGATCGCAATACGCACAACTGATCGCCCGCCGCGTTCGCGAACAAAACGTGTATTGCCAAATCGTCCGCCATGACATCTCCGCCGAACGCATCGCGGAACTGGCACCCAAGGGCATTATCCTCTCGGGCGGCCCCAACAGCGTTTACGAAGAAGGCGCCCCGAAGTGCGATGAAGGATTGTTCAACCTCGACATTCCCGTCCTCGGCATTTGCTATGGAATGCAGCTCGCCTGCCAAGCCCTCGGCGGTAAAGTCGACAACACACCCAGCCGTGAGTACGGCCGAGCGATGTGCGACTTCGTCGATCGCGATTCGATCTTCCGCGGCATGCAAGAATCCGAACAAGTCTGGATGAGCCACGGTGACCAGGTCTCACAAATCGCCGATCAATTCACCGCGATGGCCAAGACATCGACTTGCCCCTACGCCGCGATTCGCCACAACGAGCGTCCCGTGTTTGGAATGCAGTTCCACCCCGAAGTCACGCACACGCCCCACGGCGGCCAAATCCTTCGCAACTTTGTCATCGACGTCTGTGGTTGCGACGGCAGTTGGAAACTGGGCGACTTCGCCAACGCTGCAATCGAATCCATCCGAAAACAAGTTGGTGACAAACGCGTCATCTGCGGCCTGTCAGGCGGAGTTGACTCCTCGGTCGTTGCCGCGTTGCTCTACAAAGCCATCGGGCCACAACTCTCTTGCATCTTGGTCGACAACGGATTGCTTCGTAAGAACGAACAACAGATCGTCTTGGAAGAGTTCAGCAACCACTTCAAGACCGACCTGCACGTCGTCGAAGCCGAAGACCGATTCCTGGCCGACTTGGCGGGCATCGATGAACCACAAGAGAAACGTCGCCGCATCGGCCACGCCTTCATCGAATGCTTCAAAGCCGAAGCCGCCAAGATCGAAGACGCACACTTCCTAGCTCAAGGAACGCTGTACCCCGACGTGATCGAAAGCGGTGCGGACAAAGACGGCCCCGCCGCCACGATCAAGCTGCACCACAATGTCGGCGGACTTCCTGAGGAATTGGGGTTTGAATTGATCGAACCTCTGCGAGACTTATTCAAAGACGAAGTGCGTCGCCTCGGTTTGGAACTGGGCCTGCCCGAACAACTCGTTTGGCGTCACCCATTCCCCGGCCCCGGATTGGCCGTGCGTTGCCTGGGTGAAATCACCCGAGACAAATTGGCGGTGCTTCGTGAAGCCGATGCGATCGTGGTCGAAGAAATCGAAAACGCGGGACTGTACCGAGACACCAGCCAAGCGTTCGCCGTTCTGCTGCCGGTGCAAAGCGTCGGTGTGATGGGCGACGCCCGCACTTACGACAACGCCGTCGCGGTTCGCTGCGTCAACACAGACGACTTCATGACCGCGGACTGGAGTCACCTTCCCTACGAACTGCTGGCTCGCATCAGCACCCGAATCATCAACGAAGTCAAAGGCGTCAACCGAGTCTGCTACGACATCAGCAGCAAACCGCCAGCGACGATCGAATGGGAGTGATGCCCGCCACGGCATCCACTCGCACTTCATTCATTTTGCAATTCAAACAACTGCAACCGTATTCTCCGCCTCCACCTTCAGCCCTCCAAGCGAAAACATGGCCGGTCAATTCATTTACCAAATCATCGACCTGACCAAAAAACACGGTCAACGCAAGGTCCTCGAGAACGTCAACCTCGCCTTCTACCCCGGCGCCAAAATCGGTGTACTCGGCCCCAACGGTGCCGGTAAGTCCACCCTGCTGAAGATCATGGCGGGCATGGACACCGAATTCGAAGGCTCCGCGCGTTTGGGCAAAGGCTTCACAGTCGGTTACCTCGAACAAGAGCCACCGCTCGATCCGACCAAGACCGTTTTTGAAAACGTACAAGAAGCCGTCGCGGAACGCCAAGCCATCGTCGACCGCTACAACGAGATCAGCGGTTTGCTCGGCGAAGTCACCGACGACGACGAGATGCAAAAGCTCTGCGACGAGATGGCGACGTTGCAGGACATCATCGACGCCAACAACCTGTGGGAACTCGATCGCTTCGTCGAAATGTCGATGGCGGTCATGAACTTGCCACCCAAAGACGCTGAGATCACCAACCTGTCAGGTGGTGAAAAACGACGCGTCGCGCTCTGTCAGTTGCTCATTCGCCAACCCGACTTGCTGCTGCTCGACGAACCGACGAACCTCCTGGATGCGGAATCCGTTTCTTGGTTGGAACAACACCTGGCCAACTACCAAGGCACCGTCGTGGCCGTCACCCACGATCGCTACTTCCTAGACAACGTCGCGCAGTGGATCCTCGAAGTCGATCGCGGCCGCGGCATCCCATTCGAAGGCAACTACAGCGCCTGGTTGGAAAACCGTGCCAAACGAATGGCTTTGGAAGAACGTCAACAAAAAGCTCGCGAAAAGAACTTGGCTCGCGAATTGGAATGGATCCGGATGAGCCCCAAGGCTCGCCAAGCCAAATCGAAGGCCCGGATCAAATCCTACGAACAAATGTCCGCTGAACAGTTCGAGGATCGTCCCGACGACTTGGAAATCCAAATTCCCTCGGGCAAACACCTTGGGTCTTTGGTCATCGAAGCTCACCACGTCAACAAAGCATTTGGCGAAAAGACCTTGATGACCGACATGAACTTCCGACTGCCACCTGGCGGGATCGTCGGCATCATCGGCCCCAACGGTGCGGGCAAGACGACTCTGTTCAAAATGCTGACGGGACAAGAACCAGTCGACAGCGGCGAAATCAAAATCGGTGAAACCGTCGATCTCGGCTACGTCGATCAATCTCGCGACAAACTGGATCCCAACAAAACGATCTATCAAGAGATCAGTGGCGGTCACGATTCGTTCGAGATGGGCGGCCGCGTCATGCACGCTCGCACCTACGTTTCGCGATTCAACTTCAAGGGCCCCGACCAAGAAAAGAAAGTCGGTGTGCTCTCCGGTGGTGAACGCAATCGAGTTCACTTGGCGTCGCTGCTTCGTAAAGGCTGCAATGTCTTG
>NZ_JBICHO010000161.1:0-14490 GCF_043100905.1 Rhodopirellula sp. JB055
ATCGTCGCCAGCCGCGTGAGCGTTTGGAATGGCGACGCCTGCAAGCGTGCTGCCGGCCAGCGTGGGTCCTGCGATCAGGCCGGAGTCCTTGAGGAACGAACGACGACTCGCATCGATGGTGCGACTGGCTTCTTGGGAATCGGTGGGCTTCGGCTGTGGCATCAGAGACTTCCTGTAGCAAAACGTGTAGAGCGGTTCCCGATGGGGTCAGGAGATCCGCGGAAGGTTGGGAACGGGGTGGGAACCAGGACGATTTGCCTTAACGAGAACTCCATTTCAAGGACTCAATCCGCGAGTCAAAGGCTGAGGTTCAGGCAATCTGCGTCAAGGTTTGGAGCCAATTATACCCGAGATCACACCGCTGGGTTCACCCAGAACTTGATTTTGCACGGCAAGTCAATGGTTTTGTGGACTAAAATGAAGACAAACGGATCTTTCCATTCAACGAGAACAGAGCAGTGATATGCGGCGATTTTTAGTTGCTTCGGCCTTCATTTTTTGTGTCTCCGCGCCGACAGCGGATGCTCAAGGTGTTGTCGCCCGCTACCGTGGGGGCCCGGGAGCGGGCTTTGGATTCTACGGGCCTGCGTACCGGACGCCCGGCTATCTCGCTCCGCCCCCGTTTTTTCCCGCCCCTGTGGCCGTCGTGCCAGTTGGCCCGCCACCAGTGCGACCGGGTTCTTACCGGGATCCGCTGTATCGCTACCGAGGCGTCGCCCCCGTCGGGCCCGCTATTTCGGTTTCGCCCTTCCCCCCGTCGCCAGCCGTCATCCTGCCTCCACCAGTGTATGGTGGACCCTCGTTTTACGGGGCGACCGTGACAGGTGGAATTGAAATCAACACTCCGGGGTTTCGACTCAGCGTTCCCGCACCTCCGTCGTACCTTTACCCGTCTGACTCGATCGCACCATCCGAGCCCGTCATCGCGGCTTACCCGCCGCCTGCCGGGCCTGCATTCGATGTCGCGACACAGTTGGCCGAAGGCGTCGAACGACTGGCCGCTGCTTTGAACACGATCGAAGACGGCGACATCTGGTGGGATTACTTGCAGATCGATGCATTGCGACAAGTCACGGACAATGACCAAGTGACCGCGGACGGCTCCATGACAGGGGAAGCGGCTGCAACCATCGATTCGGTGGCTCGGGCCTACCAAGGCGTCACCACCAGCGGCCAACTTGGACGCATCGCCCGATTGGACGGGTTCGCCGAGACACGCGATGCTCTCGTGGTTCTTTCGCAGTCGCAATCGATCTTGCCGGAGTCAGACGTGTCCACCGAGGCGGAGAAATCGCAAACGCAAGAAACGGTGACGAACGAGCCGACATTGGCACCTTCGCCGGAAGGAGCGAATGACGCGGCAGCGGAAGAAGCACCCCGAGAGGTTGGATCGAGCGAAGAAGGCTCGATCGAAGAGTTACCAGCCCCGCCGAAGATCAAAATCTGATTGGGGATTTGTTGGGGGGATGGATGCTGGTTGCGAGGTGCCTGGCATCTCGTGCTGTTCCGGCTCTTGGGTGTCGTCGTGCTCGTGCTCAGCGAAGCGGTGCTCGTCCTCGTAATCGACGTCCGACCGGAACTCGATCAGGTCCGGTTCGCCTTCGTTCACCGTGGGCGATCGTCCATCGCTTCCACCATCAGGATTTTGCAATTTACAATTTCACTTTTTCAATCGATCCCCCATCTCATCGCCTGGCACCTGTCGCCGCTCCGCGGCTTGTCGCGCGTGGGGAGGGACGCACGCGACCTCGGGTTGAAAACCCGAGGCTGACGGATGTCACCGCTCCGCGGTTGCCCGATCGCTCGGCCAGACACAATCAGTCGCGGAGCAACGAAAGCCTCGAGAGCAACCCAAGTTGATCTTCGCCCCGGATGGGGCCGCCATTCTTAGCTCGGGTCGGAAGCCCCGAGAGTGATCAAGGAAAACAAATGGTCGCCCCGGATGGGGCCGTCGCCTGTCAAGTTGCATGAGCTGACGCGTCGTGCTCGTGCTCAGCGAAGCGGTGCTCGTCCTCGTAATCGATGTCCGATCGGCCATCGATTCAACCATCCGGATTTTGCAATTTGCAATCTACCGCTTCACTTTTGCGTGGCCAATTTTCGGAAGTAGGCTTCGATTGCTTCGCGGTAGTGGGTTGGAAGATCGCGGCTGATCTGTTGCAGCGATTCTTGACGCTCCGCTGGTGGCAGGTTGCCCCAGCCGTTTTGATCGTCAATGTTCTTGCGATCCACGTCGCCTTGCCCGTTGGCACCTGCGATGCGGCTGTCATCCATTGGTGACGATTGGCCGTCGCTTTGGCCCCCATTCCCACTGGCGTTTTGTTGCTGCTGTTGTTGCTGTTGCTGCTTCTGTTGTTCTTCTTCGATCTTGTCGATCAGTTTGGTCAGTTAGTCGATGACCTCTTGCTCGCGTTCCTGGGTGGCTTCATCCGCCCGCCCCAAATCCAAGCGACGCGTCACATCGCTCATCAAACGTGAAATTTCGTCGAGGGAATCTTTCTTCAGCGGTTTGATGTCCGCGACCATCATCTCGGCGGTGCGGGCGTAACGAGCGGGGATTTGATCCTTGCGTTGCAGCAGTTGACGCAGGTCAGACAGCGCGTCTTTGATCTTCAGTTGAGCGTGGTAGCACGCACCGCGATAAAACAGCAGGGTGGCTGGATCGGGGCAGACCATCGGATCGACTTCGGCAAAGATCGGAAGGGCTTCGTCGTAGTACCGCGCTCGCACCAATTCGCGACCGATCCAAGTCCGCAGGGCAGCTCGCATTTCGTTGGGCATCGATTCCACGAGCGCGTAATCAGGACCGCTGGGGTCCATCGCTCGAGCGGTGATCAACAAATCGGTGTTCAGTCGGTTCATCAGTTCCGACAGCACATCGAATTGTTCGGATGCCGCGTCGACCCACGCATTGAGCGGTTCAATGTCGTCGCGTTGCACCCCAATCAGAAAGCTCTCGGCCGCTTGATCCAACAAATCCGGCGCGACGCCGAGTGCATCCAGCGCGGCTCGAAGTTGCTTGGCCATCTCATCCGAATCTCGCAGTGGCCAATCGGCACCACTTTTCAAACCGTTGTTGGTCGACTGGTTCGCCTCAAGCGGTTTTGCTTCGGATTCGGGGATGATCTGGACGGGAGCGGAGCGGGAGAAGGAGGTGAGAGAATTCGCTGGAGAGGAGGATTCGATGGCGGTGGAGATGGCGAGGGGTTCAGTCGATGCCCCCAGATCGGCCATCACCGGCGACACCGAAAAAGAAGCGGGCACCAGTGTCCAGAGCGCAGCAGCGAAACGAATTCTCATCAGCAATGGTCCAATCAAGGTCTCGGGACGTGGTTCCCTATTTGTTCCGCTCGGTCACCAAATCGCGGGTGATTTGATAGAGCCGATCTTGTCTTTGCGACAAATCGCGGAGCAACGGCAAGACTTCTTCCGCGGAATTTGCCTTGTCATCTGTCAAACTAGCATAGCGATCCGTGGAGCCCTGGATGCGAGTTTGCATGGTTCGAATCAATTTTAGCTCCGCCAACTTCTGGACAAGGGGTTCTGCGCCAGAACCTTGAGGTTGCCCCCCACCGTCGCCCTGTTGTTCCTGTTGTTTCTTTTTTTCCAGGTCACGTTGAGCCTGAGCTAAGGCCGCAATCATTTCCTCCAGCGCCGCCAAGATGTCGGTTTGCAGCCCTTGAGTGACCAAGTCGATCTTGCTTTGTCCCAAACGTGTTGCGACTCGCACGGTGTCTTCCCGCAATTGGGAGACGACTTCCGGGAACGCGACACTTGTGCCTTCTTCTCGCAGAAGCAACATCGCACGGTCGGCTTCCAGGGTGATTTTTTGCTCTTCAAACGCCAGATCGCCGGCTTTCAAATCCGTTGCCCGATTGCGTTGAACCTCGGGTGTTTTGGACAACTGAATGGTTTCGTCCAAGACCGCGGACTGCATCGCTGCCATCTTTCGCAAGCGAGCTTCCAGCTTCGCGAGTTCACGCTCCATCTCTTCTTCGCGAAGTTGGCGGAGGATTTTTTCCAGTCGATCGATGGCGCGGCGAAGTTCCTCTTCCGCTTGGCGTTGTTGTTCGGTTGCTTCTTGTCGTTCGTTCTGAGCGAGCTTGTCCTGGGCCTCTTTCATGCGTTCGATCGCACGCTGCAATTGCTCCTCGGCTTGTTGCTGAGGCGACTGCGGCTGGGGTGGCTGCTGTTGCTAAGACGACTGCTGCTGGCCCGTTTGTTGTTCGCCAGATTGCTGCTGCCCGGACTGCTTGGGAGCGTCTTGGGATTGCGATTCTCCTGATTCGGACTTGGGTGATTCCGAGGGCTCCATTTCACCTTCGGACGATTCACCTTCTGGTTGTTCGCCTTGAGGTTGTTCGTTTTTCTCGAACCCATCCTGTGGTTCTTCACCGCCACTGGGTTGTTGTTCCGAGTCTTTCTTTTTTTCGCCACCTTGGCTGGGTTGATCGCCGTTGCTTTCTTTCCCAGGCGATTGTTCGTCGCTGGACTCTTTGGGCTCACCGGGTGTTTGGTTGTCAGACTGGCTTTCGCCGTTTTGTTTTTCACCCGAGGCTTCGTCGCTGTTGTTCTGCGGTTCGCCCTTGGGGGCTTGCTCGTTCGATTCGTTTTCGGACGCTTCGGATTGGGAGGCCTCGGCTTCGGATTTGCCGTTGTTTGTTTCTGGCGATTCTTCTTCGAGTTCTTTGCGAAGCTGTTCGGCGCGTTCGGCGATTGCCTTTTGTTCTTTTTCGACTTCGCTCATCTCGACACCGTTCTCGGTTCGAGCCCGGACGCTTCGTTCGTTGCGTTCGGTCAGGCGTAGTTGTTTGATGAGTTCGGAGATTCGTTTTTTCTCGTCACGAATTCGCGAACTGCGGTCTTCGCTCATCAACAATTTCAAAATCGATTGCAGTTCTTCGGTCGCGGATTTTTGGTCCGCCATGGCTTTGGACAGTTGACCGTCGCCGATCATCTTTCCAGCGCCGCGAAGTTTTTCTAAGACGAATCGTTCACGGGACTGTTTGGCGACGCGTCGGAGCAAGGCGGACCGTTCTGGGTTTTCGCTGGCTTCCATGTCGGCCAAGCGAAGCAGCAATTCTTCCAGACGTTCGTAACGCGTCGCGACACTGGATTGACGCGAGGCAAGCGTGTTGACTTCGCCGCCCGTGGACGACTGAGCAAATCCCCAGTTGGCGGGCACGGACATGCCAACGATGGTCGCTGCGAAAACCAGCGAGCAAACGGACTGATAAACGAGCCGAATGCGAACACGCCCGAGTTTGGGGGCGACTCGGCGGCAGTCAGCTTGGTTCATGCAATCGTCGTTCATGGGACTGGATTTTCCATCCGCGGGGAGCGTTGCGAGGCAATGCATGGGATCGCAGAGGACGCGTTGTGTCGTTCTCGACGTCATGCATTGCCCGGGCATTCTTACTTGAACAGATCTTGGACCTGCTGGTTTCGAGTTTCTTCGGTTTGCTCGATCAATTCTTCCTGATCGTTGATCAAGCCTCGGACCAAATCAAGAATTTCGTTGAAACTTTCAAGGTCAAGCATCTTTTCCAAGACGGCGTTGAGCGACAAAAGGACTTCGTCGGTTGTTGCAATTGCGGCGGTCGCGGCGTCTTTCATTTCCTCGGAGGACGATTCCGTGGCATCGTCTGCCATCAAAACACGCTCCATCGATGTGATTTGACGCTGCAAACGTGGCAACGGTTCCGTCACAACCTTGGACAATGGATCACGAACGCCTGCTTCCAATCTTTCGCGACGATCAACCGAGTCGACTCGGTTCTGCACCATTTCCAGCAACATGTCTTCGAGTCCTACGACAATCCCTGCCAACTCTTCGGTGGACTTGGTCGCTTGCAGTTCGGCCTGTCGGATTCGCAACTGAACGCGTTGGCGGGCGCGGACGTTTTCTTCGTCATCCGTTTCCTGATCGGCATCGCCTTCTTCGTCAGCGTTTTCTGAATCTTCCTCGTCGTCAGCGGATGGCGTTTCCTGATCGCCGTTCTGCAGTACATCGAGGGCGTCATTTTGCACGGCGGCCAAACTCTGTCGCAGACGTTGTGTTTCATCGATCGCTTGTTCCAAACGCGAACGGAATTCCTGTTCGCGACGTTCCAGCGTGGCCAACAGGGTTTCCGGAGTCACCACTTCTAAACGCACCACTTCTCCGCGAATCAAATGCGGCTCACCAAGATCAAATCGGTCCTTGGCCGTTGTGAAAATCTGAACGCTTGCTCCTGGGGCCAACCCGGTCACGATGCCGTCGTCGGTCAAGTCTCGCAGGTCAAACGTCCACGCCGCGTTGCCGTCGCGATCCATCTCGGGCGAGATTGTGTGTTGCTGCGGCTCGGTTATCGAATCTTCTGGTTGAGTGCCGGCGTTCGCCGTCGCGATTTCCTCGGAAGCTCGAACGGCCATGGTGAGGCTGAGCGATTCGACGCCGTAGTCATCCTTCGCTGTGGCTTGGATCGGAAGCATGGCGATCGGAGTGATCGATGAACCGATGCCTTTCATGGTCATTGACGTTTCAGGAACCTGGTCACGGACGACGCCGATGAAGTAGCGGTAGGACGCCTGAGCCGAGATACCGGTTTCGTCTCGCGGCACCAATCGGACCGACGTCGGTTCGCGTAGATCTGTCACGGACCATTCAAACGACATGCGGTCATCCGAGATCGTGACCTGAGGTGACAAGCTTGCTCCCTCGGGATCTTCTTCCGCGATTGCGTTGTCGGAGGAGGTCGCGACATCCACCGCGCCGAGCGGTTTGCTGCTGGTGCCGCGAAGTGTCAGCGAACTGCCTTCGCGGATTCGGAAACCGGCTTGGTACTTCAAGACTTGGTCGGCGATATCGGATGCGCCGCCATCGTCAGCGAAGATTCGCAAGTAGTCCGGGTAGCGGATCGCCAATTCCATGTCCGCGATCGCGGGCGGATCAACGGCTTCGATTCGGTAGTCCAGCAAACGGTCGTCCAACCCGCGAATGGTCATCGTCACGGACTCCGAAAGAGTCGCCAGCGGAGGCCCGTCCAACACGAAGGATTGGTAACCATCCTGGATTCGGCCGACTCGGCGGAGGTTGCTTTGGCCTCGGTTGCCGCCATCGTCGACATACGACACGGTGCAGACTTCGGGAACGATGTGTCCGAGTTCTTCCGTTGCGGCGCGGATTCGCAGCGTGGTGCTGCTGCCCCGCGCCAAACGCAGGACTTTGTTTTCAAACGTCAGCAATTCGGTGCCAACCTCTTCGGTTTCGTCCGCGGTGATGATCGGCGATTCGACGCCAATCATTTCGAGGGCGGCTTTGCGAGGCCAAGGCGAATCCGATAGCAACGACAATCGCCCGACCGCGCGAGCGAAAGTTTGTGGGCTGGCGATGCCCATCACCAACGCAGCCAACAGCAACGGTATGACCAGCATCAACTTGCAGCGAATCGGTTCCCAGCGGAACACGCGTCCGAAGTCGACTTGGTCCACCGCCGCGGCCGCTTCTTGGTGAACGTGTTTCAGCAACACGGGGCTGTGCGAATCGTGCGTGCGGTTTTCTTGGGTCAGTTGAACGGCGGTGACCAAACGTCCGCCCAGACTTGGGTGATGACGTTCGATCAAAAGCGCGAGCGAATCATCCGGCAATTCGCGATTGAGTCTGCCCCACAACCACTTGGCCAAGATCAGAACAATCAGCCCGGCCACGACAAACAGCACCACCGCGCGAGCCGATCGTGGCATCTCGCTGCCGCCGATTCGAACGGGCAAATAGTCCACGGCCAGGGCGACCCAAAAGACGACCAGCACCAACGCGGCGATCGCCAGCAGCGAATCCCAAACGATGTAGCGCCGCACCCGGTCTCGCAATCGTGATAACAAATCACGAAGTCCCGGATCCAACGATTCAGTACGACCCATCCGATTCCCAATTCAATTCGTGCGTGTGTCCGTCCGCTTTATCCTACCAACGATCCACGGGCCAGCCTATCGCAGCGTTTCCGTCGATCGGCATGCTCACGAACAGTGCTGTTGGCTCGCCCCCCGGGTGCCGTCTGTTCGATCACCATAAACCACTGTCCGAATGGCTCGGTCGTGGTCCACCAATGCCCGGTCCCAATCCGTTCGCATGGTCGGGCCGCCGGCAAGCGAAACCTCGCCCGCAAATTCACGAATCATCCATCCCCGGTGTGCCGCGGGTGAGTCCGCGGGGGCGTTGCGGCGCCGCATTTCAATGTCGACACCGGCAACCAATTCATGCTCTTGATGGTCCGCGATGAAGCGGGCGAAGTACCCGTCTTCGGACAACTCGTGGTATCGCAGGTCGATTTTCTTGCGAGTGATCCAGGTCGCCGGTTCGCCGGGGGCATCGCCGGTCGCCTGGTCCAGCATCCATCGTTTTCCCAACCAATCGATGCGGCCCAATCCTTGGGCGGTTTGCTTGCTGTCTTTGCGGAACTGACGCACCAAGCGAATCGATTCGGCCCAGTGCCGAAGGGCTCGCTCGGCTTCTTCCCATTCCGATTCGCGGTTGGAACATTGTCTTTGGTTCCGCACAAAATTCTCGGCGGCGCGGTAGTACTTCGTTTGCATCTCCAGTGATGTCAGTTCGCCGTGGCTGGTCGGAACCCGACACCGCAAATTCCAATCGCGATTGAAAGCATGCAGGGCTTTGATCGGATGCCGCAAACGAGGCAAGTCTTTCGTTTGCTTGGCCTCGATCATGTCCAGCACCAAAGCCACACTGCCGACCTTGGCCCACTGCGCCAGATCGCTGAGGTTGGAATCTGATAAACCAATCTGCAAACGTTGGCGACGCTTGAAGAGCTGGCGAGTTTCCGCGATCGAACGCCATGACCGTCCGCACAACTTGCTCAGCCAGTGACCGTAAACATAAATGGGACGTTCCCCGTTGAAGCCACCCATGTCGGCGGCACGGTCCACGCCCATCGCTTTGCCCGACAAGAAAAAGCAACCGTCGTGGTCGAGATGCCCTGTCCCCATGATCGCGACGCGCGACACCAACAATCCGGTCAGATAGCGACGTTGCGATCGAAAAGCAAAGTGCGACCCGACGACACGCAGCGCCACGACCAACGGAAGATGCAACACGCGTAACGAGGCGATCGAACACCACTGAAACCATTTGGGCAGCGCAATGAAACTCTCTTCTGATTCATCGGTCTCGGACAGTTTCTCGTGGCTGGGTTCTTTATCTGCTGTGACTGCGTCTCGCAACGGATCGTGTCGGTGCCCGCGGCGACGGATCATTGAACGCAATCGCTGGCCCAATTGCTGGACGAACGACGCTGCGACAATCATCAGCACAATCGGGAACGACATCAGGACGCAAGCAATCTGCAGTGCCCACACGAAACAGATCGCGATGCGATACATCAGCAACCAGGGGCCGGTCGCCACATCGGTTTCGTAGTTCTCTTGGCAACCATACAAGTGGCCCGCCGCGTCGCAACTGTTTTTCAGGACGCGAAGTCGACCGACGTTTTGGTTGACGGACCAACTCGCTTCATGCGACGCGTCTCGCATGATCGCGTCGATTGCGCGTTGGCACGCCACCAAATCGCTGGGCCGGTAAACCTCCGGTGTGGCCATCTCGACCAGCCCACCGGGGCCATCGCGAAGAGCCAAGTGTGTTTCCAGGTTCAGTGCGGAGCCATTGGCTAAGAATCGACGATCGCCACCGTCCAGACCTTCGACCGCAGGCATGTGGCGACAGAT
This sequence comes from Rhodopirellula sp. JB055, assembly GCF_043100905.1. Classification (NCBI taxonomy): domain Bacteria; kingdom Pseudomonadati; phylum Planctomycetota; class Planctomycetia; order Pirellulales; family Pirellulaceae; genus Rhodopirellula; species Rhodopirellula sp. JB055. The sequence continues at coordinate 9,721 of NZ_JBICHO010000161.1, forward strand.
TGCATCACGCAAGGCAACGTAAACTTCACGAGCCGAAACATCCGATTGCAAGGCTCCGTCTCGTGGATCGACGAAGGTCGCAAATTCGGTTTCCATGCCCATCAGACGACGGCACAGTCGTTGGCGAATCGCCAGTTTCGATGCGGGCGGATTCATTCGCCGTCGTGGTGCGTGTTGGCTCGGTGCAAGTAAGTCGTCGTGTCTTTCGCGGCGTCCGATCGAAGGTACGATGAAAACTGGTTCAGTGAATCGTGGGTCGGCGAATCACAAGGAGCCGAGATCTCGGGATGCGATGGTGGTTGTCGATCACGTGTTTTCGTGGTGAGCGCTTTTACCGTCGCCGCAAACGATCTTTGGTCTGCGTTTTGGGGCAGTGTTTGTGTGACATTCATCTTTGAATAGACCTTCCGTTTGATATTCGCGAACGACTCCATTGGCTCGTGCCGACTGGTTCTCGCGACCGCCACCGGCATCCTCTTGTCAGGGATGCGGCGACAATCGTTTTGCGTCCTTAGGTTTCGGTGCCGTCCGCCGGCCATCGGTCACCGAGTTTCGCGACGCAAAAGTGTCGTCATTCTAATGACCGTTGATTCTATCACCTTGCCGAGACCCGTTTGGGGACCGGCGAGCGATTTGATCGTCATTGATGTCGGCATGGTGTTTGACTCGGTTTCCCAACCCGATGCGTGAGCGAGGGACCCCCAGCCTTCCTTGCGATGGCACGCGGTCCCTCGCTAACGCGTCGGGTTGGGATTGGCGTGCGGTAGGCACGCTTCGGGTTGGGATGCAACAAGCCTTGGCGCGTCTCATTTTCTGGTGGATGGGCGTGGATGACGGACATCTGACGGGAAATTGTGGAAAACTTTTTTTAAATTCTGAAAGTTTTTTCTGCCAGCCCGTAAAAAATTGTGGAATTTTTTATGCATTGGGATCGCTTCCGGGGGCGCTCGGGGGCTTCACCCCCGTCCCGACGGCCCTTGACGTTTTAGCCCAAAGACACGTATTCTCTGGAAAAGTTGCCAGCGTAGCTTCAATTGGCAGAGCATCGCATTCGTAATGCGAGGGTTGCCGGTTCAAATCCGGCCGCTGGCTTTGATCGACAAAATTTTTTTGTCGCACGTTGTGGAGGGTTTTTGGGCATCCGATTTCGGTGCCAATTCCTCCACAAAGACAAACAGTCGAAATACAGGGGTTCTGCAGAGCACAATGCTGTGGAGCCCTTAGCGCCACCTGACTCTTTTCCCTCCTTTCGGATCGCTGTGCGAGCGAGCCGAAGTTAGCCCCGGACAAAACGAAGATGAGCGAAGTCGAACTCGAAGTTCTCGACCTGAAGCAAATGGTTCTGGCGAGCAACTCGTTCGGCCCCAGCGACGTCGCCGAGATTCGGCAGGCGATCACCGAAAACTACGGACACTTCGGTGAATTGCGCGACGCGGTCAACGAAATGGAGCAGGACGATGCCCTGACTCCAGCCGGCAAAACCAAGATGGGCGTTTGTCAGTTCTTGCTGGGCCGATTCAAAGACGCCTCGCAAACGCTTTCTGCAGCCGACGGCAGTGCGATGGCACTGTTCTACAACGCTCGCTGCCAGTTCGAACTGTCGAACTTCGACGGTGCGATCGAAGGCTACGAACAAGCCAAGACGTCTGGCTACAACGAAGACCAGTGCAAAATCGGCATCGCAGAAGCCAAGCGTTACCAAGGCAAGATCGAAGAGGCGATGGCGATCTTGGACGACATCTTCGGCCCCGCGGAGCAAACCGCGGACTACATGTACCAACGTGCGGCAACCGCTGCTCAAATCGGTGGTCGCATGGAAGAGGCCATCAACCTCTACCAGCGTGCGGTTTCGACCGACGAAAATCACGCCGGTGCGTTGTTCGGTTTGGCTCTCGAAAACGACCGTCTTGGCAACGACGACGAAGCCCTGCGATTGTACGAACGAGCCGCCAAGGCGTTCCCAACCGGCATCGGTGCCCTGATTAACTTGGGCGTGATGTACGAAGACAACGGGCAATACGACAAGGCCCAGTTGTGCTACAAGCGAATCCTGGATTGCCACCCCGATCACCCACGTACGCAGTTGTACATGAAGGACGCTTCGGCGACCGGCAACATGCTGTACGACGAAGAAGCACAACGTCGCAACGACCGTTTGGCTCAAACGTTGAACATGCCCGTGGCGAACTTCGAACTCAGTGTTCGAAGCCGCAACTGCTTGCAAAAGATGGGCATCGAAACGATTGGTGACCTGACCCGCCACAGCGAACAAGAATTGCTTTCGAGCAAGAACTTCGGCGAAACCAGCTTGGTCGAAATTCGCGAAATGCTGTCGCAAAAGGGTTTGTCGCTCGGCCTGTTCGCTGGCGAAAAGAAATCTAACGACCCGCCTGTCGACACATCGCACATGTCGCCCGACGAGCAAGCTTTGTTGGAGCGTCCGATTTCAGACCTCAATCTCTCGGTTCGTGCTCGCAAGTGCATGACTCGTTTGCAAATCAACTCCATCGGTGAGCTGATTCGTAAGTCGGGTGACGACATGCTGGAGTGCAAGAACTTTGGTGTGACCAGCTTGAACGAAGTCCGAGAGAAGTTGGCTGACCTCGGATTGAAAATGCGGGGCGACTGACCCGCTTGTTTCGCTATGAATTGATTGGCACCGATGGAGGTGCCCGGCGTGGTGTTTTTCATACGCCGCGAGGACCCGTTCGCACGCCCGGCTTCATGCCGGTCGGCACGCTTGGAACGGTCAAAGGCCTGACGATTGATCAAGTCGCCGCTACCGGCGCGGACATGATCCTGGGTAACACGTACCACCTGCGTCTGCGTCCCGGTCACGAAACCGTGGCCGCCCTCGGTGGCTTGCACAAAATGTGTGGGTGGGATGGCCCGATCTTGACCGACTCGGGTGGCTTTCAGGTCTTCTCACTCGGGGCGATCAATCAAGTCACCGAACATGCGGCGACGTTCCGATCGCACATCGACGGCGCCAAGATCGAGCTGACCCCAGAGCACTCGATCGAGATCCAGCAGGCACTTGGCAGCGACGTTGCGATGGTCTTGGATCACGTCATCGCGCTGCCCGCGCCGGTGACGCAAGTCGAAGACGCGCTGGCGCGGTCGATCCGTTGGGCGGCTCGTTGTCGCGACGCCGCGGACCGAGAGGACCAGGCTCTTTTCGCAATCGTCCAGGGCGGTTTGGACCGGACACTGCGGCAGCAGTGCGCTTCGGAGCTCGCTGCCATGCCCTTTGAGGGTTATGCGGTGGGAGGGTTGTCGGTGGGGGAACCTCCCGAGGACATGTACACGACCACCGGATTCACGACCCCGCATTTGCCGGGTGATAAGCCTCGGTACCTGATGGGCGTGGGCACACCGCGTGACCTGCTGGAAAACATCGCGCGCGGAATCGATCTGTTCGATTGCGTGATGCCAACTCGCAACGGCAGGAACGCTTTGGCGTTCACCGATGAAGGGCCGCTGAAGCTACGCAACGCAGTCCACAAGCTGGACACGCGGCCATTGATGGAAGATTGCCCGTGTCTCGCATGTCGGCACAGTCGCGGTTATTTGCGTCATTTGTTTGTTGCGGGCGAAATGCTTGGTCCGATTTTGTTGTCGCATCACAACCTGATGTACTACGGCCGGTTGATGCAGGAGACTCGCGACGCCATCGAAGCGGGCGAATTTGAGTCCTTCAAAAACGCCAAGCTCGCCGGGTGGGGCTATGAACCGTTTCGAGAGACGGTAGCGTCGTAGCACCCGGTAGACGGAATCGCCAAGAATTCGGATGTGGCACGTGTATCGCGGGGGATGAATTCGAGCTGCGTCGAGTGTCGATGCGTTTTTGACGCAGAGACGCCAAGTCGCGGAGACGCATGGGGTCGCCCGAGCAGTGCGAGTGACCTGCGTTGATGGTGTCGCCAGGATCGAGGGGTGGCCCCTCGCTGACGCGTCGGGTTTTGATGGGGCGCTGGTGCGTCGTGTTGTGATGGGAAACGGACGCGTTGTGTTTTAGATTCGTAGGCCAGGTTGTACCTGGCATCCTTGCCGATGCTTTGGAACAAAGCGAGGCGTCCGACGTTTGTAACGCAAGTTCGATGGGTGCCGTCCGGTCGCCATCGCCAGGTGGAACCTGGCCTACTGCCGGCTTGGGCTACGAACCGTTTCGAGAAACGGTAGCGTCATGGCACTCGGTAGCCGGATTCGCCAAGAATTCGGATGTGGCAAGTGTAGCGAGTGGCCTGCGTTGATGGCACGCTCGGAATTGAGGTGTGTCCCTCGCTGACGCGTCGGGTTGTGATGGACGCTGGTGCGTCGTGTTGTGGTGGAACTCTGGTGCGTCGTGTTTTAGATTCGTAGGCCAGGTTGTACCTGGCAGCCGGGCCGATGCTTTGGAACAAAGCGAGTCGTCCGGCGTTTGTAACGCAAGTTCGATGGGTGCCGTCCGGTCGCCATCGCCAGGTGGAACCTGGCCTACTGCCGGGTGGGGCTACGAACCGTTTCGAGAGGCGGTAGCGTCATAGCATTCGGTAGCCGGATTCGCAAGGATTTGGATGTGGCAAGTGTACCGCGGGGGATGAATTCGAGTGGCGTCGAGTGTCGATACGTTTTTGACGCAGAGACGCCAAGTCGCGGAGACGCATGGGGTCGCCCGAGTGGCCTGAGTTGTTGGTGTCGCCAGTTAATTTACCCACCGCTTTGAGGGAAAGAAAAAAATTATCATTCACTCTTTCAATACCGACACTGACACCATGCCTGATGATATTC
>NZ_JBICHO010000162.1:0-44876 GCF_043100905.1 Rhodopirellula sp. JB055
GCCGGTCTGCTCGGTCAGCCACTCGGCCAATTCTGGCGGCAAGGAGGCTGACTCTTCTTCCGTCGAGTTCGCAAGCAAGCTCACGAACTCCGGCGGTAAATCATCGATGACCGAATCGCGTTGCGGTTCGGTTTCAATTTGGGAAGCGTGGTTCAGCGTGATGCCGGTGATCGCAAACCCCAACATCCCGATCAAGCAAACTGCCGAGCTGGTCCAGTGCCACAACACCACCATCCGCAACACTGCGGATGAGAATCCGGTCTTTCGAATGGTGGGCGTCGCAGTCGTTTCGGCGGTCGGGGTGCTCATCGGGTGTGAAAGGCCTGCGAGAACTCAGTTGGACGAAATGGTTTCGACTTCGCGTCCCATTCGTGTCCAGCTCGCGTGCCAGATTTCTTGTTCGACCGAATCGGTCACCGCTTGAACGCTGCCGTCGGCCATCAGGACTTTGACGAGCCCGGTATGATAGCTACGAGGACCGGTGATTTTTGCCGAACGAAAGCTGAGATCGGGAATTTGACTGTTCGGTGGCAAGTAGCCGTTCATGACGGCTCCATCCGGCACCGACCCGCGAAGCCAGTAGTGGTTGCGGCTTCCATCCCAACTGTTTGTAACCGCTTCAACAGGCGGGTACTGATTCTGAGCTGCCGCATCCAAAACTGCCGTGGCGATGGAGCTGACCGACGCACGATGGGATCGAAGATCCATTTTGGGCGAAACACTGGCGACATCGAGTCCGGATCCAATGCCTGTTTCAGCGAACAGGATGGTGTGGGAGGTTCCGTCGAGAATGTCACGGAATTTCAGCTTGGCGTTGACCCAGCACATGCCGTCTGATGGAGTGCCATTGCCAGGGTGGAAGACACCATCTTGGCCGCTGCCCTGGTTCATGCTGTAGCTGGTTCCCGCGATTTGAATGGAATCGCCCGATGGCATCGTCAATCCGTGTAGAACCGCATTGACATCGCTGGGGCATTCGAACGCTGAGACTCGCGTCTGGGCGGCCTCACGCAATTCGACGGGCAAGTCTTGGGTGGCAGGGTGTCCCATCGGGATGCTGAAGTCGATCAGATCTTGCAGTTGGGATTGCTCCAAGAACGGCAAGATTTTCGCGTGAGGCGAGAAGTCGTTTGGATAAGTCGGGCCACTGAATCCATTGTTGGGGAACGCACCGGCGTAGGTGGACGCGTAGTTGTGGGTGGCCAGTCCGATTTGTTTGAGGTTGTTGCTGCACTGCATCGACCGGGCGGCCTCACGTGCGGCTTGAACGGCGGGCAGCAGCAAGCCAACCAGCACGCCGATGATCGCGATGACGACCAACAGTTCGACCAAAGTGAATCCGCGCCGCGGCTGTGAGATCGCGAACGTTTCCGCCGATTGATGGTCGATTGGCGTTGAACCAGTGTCGGTGTGGTGAGTCATTTAGGTTCTCCTAGGAGGGGCACATGCTTGTGCGAGGCGAACGTGGCTGGCGATTGAACCGAGGTTCATGGCTGGCTTCGTAATTGTGAAGATAGAAAAAAGTTGAGCGACGATTGCGATGAGCAATGTGCGACTCAGCGACGTTTGAACGATTGATGTGCGATTGAGTTGAGTTGTTGGAATCGCATCAGCGATTCTGGGAAATCGTTTCCACTTCGCGACCCATTCGCGTCCAGCTCGCATGCCAGATTTGCAAATCGATTGAGTCGGTGACGGCTTGCACACTACCGTCGGCCAAAGCGACTTTGACCAACCCCGCGTGGTTGCTGCGAGCGGCGGTGATTTTCGAAGAACCGCGTACCAAGTCAGGGATATTGCTGTTGGGTGACAAGCGGCCGTTGATAAGTGGGCCGTTGGGCACGGTGCCTCGCAACCAATAGTGATTGCGGTCGCCGTTCCAGCTGGTGATGTATGACTGAATGTTGGCGATATCTCCGGTGTCCGCGAGATCAGCGACTGCGGTGCTGATTTCGGATGAGCCCGCACGAGCGAACTGTGGGTCCATGGTGGGCGTCGGTGTGTCCGAGTCGAGCCCTCCACCGATGAGGGTTTCTGCAAAGACGATGGTGTGGCTGGTTCCGTCCAAGATGTCACGGAACTTGACTTTCGCATCGGTCCAACAAAGGCCATCCGGTTCGCCGACGCTGGGGTGAAATACACCATCCAGGCCGCTGCCTTGGTTCATTGCGTAGCTGGTGCCCGCGATCGGAATGCTGGCTCCCGATGGCATCGTCAACATGTGCACCTCGGCGTTGACGTCGCTGGGGCACTCATAGGTTGGGACTCGCGTGCCAGCCGCTTCATGCAAGCCTGCGGGTAAATCTGCGAGCGCCGGGTGCCCCATGTAGATTTCGAAATCAATCAGATCTTGCAGCTGCGCTTGCTCAAGGAATGGCAAGATCTTGGCAAACGGTGAGTAGTCACTCGGGTATCCGCCGGGCCAACTGTAGCCATTGTTGGGGAAGGCACCATTGTACGTCGAGGCGTAGTTATGAAGACCGAGTCCAAGCTGCTTGAGGTTGTTGCTGCACTGCATCGAGCGGGCAGCTTCACGAGCGGCTTGAACCGCGGGCAAGAGCAAACCAACCAGGACGCCGATGATTGCGATGACCACCAACAATTCCACCAAAGTGAAACCTTTGTGGCGAGCGACGGGGCGCGAAAAGTCAGCTTGATTCGTTTCGATGGAGATCGATTCGATGGGCATCGAAGTAGCAACGAGAGTCGAACGGGACATCAGACAATCCAGTCAAAAGGCACACGAGGTACGGATCTACTTCAGCAAATCGGGACTCACCACGGCGGTGAATTTGATCAAGAAGCGAAACGAACGTGGCTTGCTGGAAGGTGTGAACCTGTGGCTGGCTGCGTCGACGAATCTGTTATTGCGAGTCAGTCGCAATATGGTGCTGATTGATCCGGAACGTTACAAGGGGCAAAATGTGAAGCGGGGCGAAATTTGAGCTTTTTCAAGGCGAAACACTGCTTTCTCACCGGGAAACAGCGACCCTGTGTCAATTTGAATCAGGCCGAATGGACCTGTTTTTGGGCACCGGTTGAAACGATTTGCTGGTACCGAGCGGCAAGGTTCTGTGCATCAGTGCACTCATTGGTCGGGAACTGGTTCACAATTTGGCCGTCTTTGAGAACGACGACTTTGTCCGCCCAAATCGCAACGCTGGGTTCGTGAGTGACCATCACGATGGTTCGTTGTTGTTGGTCACAAAGATCTCGCAGCAGTTTGCAGATCGAGTCACCCGTCACGGAATCCAGGCTCCCGGTGGGTTCGTCAGCGAAAACGATGGCTGGATTGGTGATCAGTGAACGTGCGATCGCGACACGTTGCTGCTCACCACCGCTGAGTGCATCGGGCCGGTGGTGCAGACGATCTTCGATTCCCAATTGCAAAGCGAGTTCCTGCAGATCGGATTCGTTGGCCAAGCTTTCTCCTGCCGCGTAGAGCGGGAACAGGATGTTGTCCCTGGCCGAGAGCGATGGCACCAGGTTGAACGCTTGAAACACCAAGCCGATTCGCCGTCGGCGAAAGCAGGTGAGCTCATAGTCCGACAGCTCAGCGATGTTCTGACCTTCAATCAGAACGGAGCCCGTGGTGGGGCGAGTCAGCCCGCTCATCAGGTGCAGCAAGGTGCTCTTCCCCGACCCGCTGGCTCCCATGATGGCGACGAAAGTTCCTTCTTCGACATCTAGGCTGACATCGCGCAGCGCGTCAACGGAACGACTGCCCTGGTGATACGTCTTGGAGATGGACTGAACGGTTGCGGTGGTTGGTTGAGACGTTGCTGGCTTAGAAATGGGGGGCGTGATGGGTGACATCAAAGACGGTCGTATGAGGGGAGTGAATCAAGGGAGGCATGCCCAACCATGCACGACGTGTGCCATCGTCATCGCAGCCGCAGGGTGCATTGACACTGTGCGGCGAGAGATCACGCTATCGACCACTATTCGTGGGATGCCACACCTGATGCCAGTTTGTGCCGGACGATTGCCAGTATTTGGCATTGCCGGGCTCGTGGCGAAATAGCCGTCGCCGGTGGACGAAATTCCATCGTGATGGGCGGTGGTGATGGCGAGCCCGCCATCGACGTTACCCATTGAAGGATTCATCAAGCTTGAGGCCGATATGATTCAACGAACGAAACGATTGACCTTCCTCGCGGTTGCTCTTCTGACGGGATGGATGGGGTTGGCGTCGACACCGTTGTGTGCGGACGAAGTGCCAAGCGTCGAGTTGATGGAGGGATCGGTACACCGCGGAGTCGTTGCCTCTCAAAAAGAAAACTCAGCGGCTCGCTCAATCTTGCATGTGAACGCAAACCCAGGTGCTTTCGTGCGTGGAGCGTTTCGAGGGGAAGGACTCAAGCTTTGGTTGGTCGACTCCCGAGGAGAACGGTTTCGACGGCTTACGAACGGTGACGGAGCGATGGCGACGTTCATGTTTGTTGTCGGCGAACACGTGCCCGCTAAATTGCAGGTGTTTGGGGCCACTGATCAAACCTATGAACTGCGAATTGATTCGATCATTCCTATCACCGAGCAGTTCCAACCGGTCGATCGAATCGAGAGCCCCACGTTGGCGGCGTTGCTGGTGAAGCTTCGAGATGGCGGTGACACCAAAGACTTCTGGGACTCCATCGCTCGGAATGGTTCCCCATTGGTGGAAGACAACGATTCCGAAAAAACGCTCCGTGACGATCAAGCGTTGGTCACCTTTCTATGGCGCGGTGCCGAGCACAACGTTCGGATCTTCGGTGCTCCTTCGGGGGATCATGACGAGATGCAGCGTCTTGGGGGCAGCGACGTTTGGTTTCGCAGTTATGTCGTTTCGCGAAAGGCACGGATCAATTATCGATTGGCGCCCGACGTTCCCGTCTTCGAAGGCAGTTTTCGCGATCGTCGGCGCGCGATTCTTGCGACGGCCCAGCGAGATCCATTCAACCCAAAGTTCGAACCTTCCGACCCGGTGGATCCGTTCGATGGAAGTTCCGTGGTTGAATTGCCCGATGCTCCCGTCGTTCCATGGTTGAAACCGTCAAGGCAAACACCCGCCGGAACCGTGGAAACGCAGACCATCCAAAGCGAGATCCTGCAGAACCAACGCGACGTTCATTTTTACAGGCCTGCTGGATACGAACCGAATGCTGCTGGCAACGCGTTGTTGGTGGTGTTTGATGGAGACCGATACTTGGACGAGGTCAATCTGCCCACCATCCTGGACAACTTGACTACCGCGAAAAAGATTCCTTCGACCGCGGCGGTTTTGGTCAGCAATCCCAGCCCCAAGACTCGTTCGGTGGAGCTTCCCTGCAACGATGATTTCGTTCGTTTTTTAACCGACGAGTTGCTGCCCTTGGTGCGCGATCAATCGATCGATGCTGATCGCGAAAACACGGTGTTGGTCGGGGCAAGCTATGGCGGGTTGGCGTCGTCCTATGCGGCGCTGAAGGCGTCCGATGTGTTTGGCAACGTGTTGAGTCAATCGGGATCGTACTGGTGGTCTCCGGGAGGCGAGTTTGGCGCAGTCGATTCTGGCGAACCCAATTGGTTGATCCGTGAGTATGTTCGGGCGGATCAAAAGCCCGTTCGTTTTGTCTTGCAGGCGGGGACCTTCGAGACTGCGAGTCGAATCTTGCCCGACAACCGTCATTTTCGCGATTGCTTGCGGGCGAAAGGTTATGACGTTCACTACAGCGAATTCGTTGGCGGGCACGGCTATTTCCACTGGCGATACGCGATCGCCGATGGGTTGATTGAATTGCTTGGGAACTCTCCAGGCAAGCGGCTCAACTGAAGTCGTTTCCAGATTGAAGCAGCTCCATCGGTCGCGATTTGCCGATGGAGATGGCCGGCCAAGCGGCGATGCCAACGCCGAGTAACAGCACCAACAAAAAGCCACCCATGATCGGCAGCCACGGGATCACGAGCGGTGGATGCAGTCCGCCAAAGAAACTCATGTACTGAGCCATCCCGCTGCCGCACCATCCGCTCAAGACGCCAAAGCCAAGGCTGAGCACGCCGGCCACAAATGCGATCAGCAACCCTTCGATCAAGATCGCGCGGGTGAGGTCCGAGCTGGTGAAGCCGATTGATCGCAACACGCCAAATTCCCAACGTCGAGATCGAACGGACGCCAGCATCACGTTCAGCACGCCCAGGCAGGAAATCAGCAGCGAAACCAATGGGATGTAGCTGATGACCCAAATCCATCGACGCGCGGTGACGTCCAGGCGATGGCGAATTCCATCCACGGGAACGACTTTGGCAAGTTCGTCCTCGGTGGCATCGCTTGATGGCGTTTCCGGATCGACCGGTTCATCGGCGATGGATTGCTCGACCAGATTCTTGGCGAAGGCTTGGATGCTATCGACGTCGGCATCATCGCTCGCGTACGAGAACCACACGTGGGAAGCGGTCGGCAAGTCAAAGTCCGATGCGACCGAATCGTAATCCGCGATGACCAGAGCGGCGGCGCGGTGCGTTCGAGTTCGCAGGCCAGTGAACTTCGTCTGCCAATGCCATCCAGGAAGTTGGACGACGCCGGCGATCACATAGCTGACATGATTGTCAGCGTTCCGCGGCGGAGAGACGGAGATCGAATCGCCTAGCTGGAGTCCTGTTTCTTCGATGAAATGATCAGGGACGATGCAGGCCCCGCCTTCTTGCATTTGCTTCACAGCATGGCGAGGGTTGCCGGCGACCCATTCCAGTCGCAGCAGCGGATGTTCTCCAACCAGGGCTGGTTCGGGATCCAGTCCAATCATCACCACGTTGTCCTGGCGAATGACGGACGGACGTTCGGCGCTCCCGGTGAGATCTTCGACCAATCGAGGCTGTTCCACCACCATTGGCAAGCAACGCTGGGGGTCCACATCGGGATGGTTGGCAAGCTTTCGTGCTGCCTCCGGAACCAGTCCCGGATTCAACATCACGACGGCGTCGGGAGTCCATTTTCCTGGAATGAAGGATTCCAACATGGTGAATCCCCAAACCTGAATCCCGACAAACAGCCCCAACCCAAACGCCATCGCAATGGCGGCGCCGACGGATCGCCACAGGTGGCTGGTGATCTGGCTGGCCAGCAGCTTGGGGTCGATCCGAAACCATCGGGCGAAGGTCGGGCCGACGTGACGATCGACCCAAACGACGATGGAGGGTGCGATCACGAAGAAACCAATGCTGGAACAGAGGAATCCAATTCCCATCGCCAGACCCACACTGCTTTCGCTGGGCGGGAAGACAAACGTCAGCACAGGATTGATTGCAATCAGCGTGATTCCCACCAGCAATCGCAGCCAACCGGGACGTTGCGAGATCGATGTTTGATGAAGTGGTGCGACTGCATCGAGCGGTTTGACGCGAGTGCTGCGATATGCCGGTAGCAGCGACGCGAGGAAGGCCCCGCCCAAGGACGCCAGCACCGCGAGGCCCAAGTTTCGGCTGCCCAGTAGGATGCCATGGTGCAGCAATTCGCCAAACATCACTTCCACGATTTGCAGCAGTCCCCATCCCACAACGATGCCAGCGACCAAGCCCATCGCACCGAGCACCAACCCCTCGACCACGATCAGGGAAAGGATTTGCCGTTTGGTGAAAGCGATCGCTCGCAGGACGGCGTATTGTCGGGTTCGTTCGGTCACACCCATGCTGAGCGAGCAAAACGTCACCAGCATCGCAACCAACATGGCCACGCCGGTGGCGGCGTAGGATTGCAGTTTGACGTTCTCGGCCTCGGACGCTTGGTCGAGTGCTTCTTCGATTTCGTAGGCTTCTTGAAACTGAAGGGGCGTTTCATAGCGGTTCAACCGCGGCGCCCATCCGAATCGAAACTTCGTGATGTCGGCTTGGTCTTGGACGGAGACACCGAGCAAGCTGATTTGAAACGGTTCGCTGAGAATGTCCTCCGCCAATTCGACGTTGACGAACGCTTCCCCAAAACTCGGCGTCAGCATGGGGATCGATCCCACGCCCAATTTGGGAGTGGGGGGTGCATCGAGCAGGCCGACGATCTTGAGCGCCAACGTGTCTTGCCCGTCGGCTCCAGGACGTGGGCGTTCGACCGTCAGCCAGTCGCCGAGATGCAATTGACGAAGTTCCGCCACGTCAGCTCGCAAGACAACTTGAGGGGAGGTGGCGTCAGAAACGATCCAATTTCCTTTCGACAGATCGAAGGGAGCTTCGGGAGCATCCGTGGCCATGAACATCAGGTTGGGCAGCAATCCGCGTGGCCCGTCTCCGGGACCCAGGGAGGTCGATTGAACTGCGGGCGGCAGGTTTGAATTTTCAATGGCGATACGTTTTGCCCACATCGGATCGACGGCGACGACGGCGGGGTCGTCGCGTAGCGGTTGCAAGACATCGGGCGTCACGAAATCGTGTTCGTCTCCGCTGATGGGAGCGATGGCCAGTTCGTAGCGGCCCAGAGCCAGGTTGCTGAACTCGTCATACGTTTTGTGCAGCGCTTCGTAGCTGCTGGAAACCCAGATCACCATGCAAACGGCCGCGGCGATGGCGACCGTGGTCAGGGTTGTGCGAGTGGTGCGTTCGCGAAGAAACGCCAAGGCCAGCCGAATGACTTTCAATGCACCGTCTCCGCACCGAGTGATTCTTGATAGCGATTCGCGATGATTTGCGGGTCTCGCGTGCCCGACGTTTCAAATTCGGCCAGGTTGGTGCCGTCCTTCATGACCACCACGCGGTCCGCCCACATCGCGACGTGGGGTTCGTGGGTCACGACCACGACGCTGCGTTGTTCTTCATCGACGAGGCCACGAAGAAGCTGGCAAATCTGCGTTCCGGTGACCGAATCCAAGCTGCCGGTGGGTTCATCGGCCAACAGAATGGCTGGGTCGCAAATCAGGGCTCTCGCAATCGCAATGCGTTGTTGCTCGCCGCCGGAAAGAGCCATGGGGCGATGCGAACGTCGCTCGCTCATCCCAAGCCGATCGAGCAGGCGTTCGACGCGGTCGTCCAAGTTGCCAGCGTCGGTTGCAGGGAGGCGAATGTTCTCTTCGGCGGTCAAAGCCGGAATCAAGTTGTAGGCTTGGAAGACGATCCCCAAGTTCTTTTGCCGGAACTTGGTGAGCGCGACGTCGCCCAACTGCGAGAGATCTTGCCCGGACACGAACACTTGTCCCGAGTCGACTTGGATCAGGCCCGCCATCGCATGCAGCAGCGTGCTTTTGCCCGATCCCGACGCACCCATGATCGCCACGAATTCGCCTGGACGGACGGTCAAGTTGACTCCATCCAACGCGTGCACGGTGGAATCGCCTTGATGATAAGTCTTGCGAACTTGGTCGATTTGAAGCGGCGGTGTGATGTTGATCGAAGGCACGGAAGGATGATTCCTCAGGGTGTGGTATCCAAAGCGTTGCGGCCACAAGATCGACGTAAACGCTTGATTCAAAGGATGCGAACCATCCAAGCGAATGGAGGTTGCAATGGAACTCAAGGTGGCGACGGTAGATTCACCGTCTCTGGCGAAAATTTCACCGACGCCAAGTGACACGGCGCCTCGAATGTTCGCGTTTCGCGAACGAACAAGCATTGGTCCAATGATTGCAATCGTCGGTTGCAACTGACAATTGCAACTGTCGGACCCATCCTTTCGATTCGCCACCCAGAATCCGCAGCCTTCATGAATCCATTCCGCTTTTTGCTCCAGTTCGTCGGCGCCCAGATGCGTTTGAATCCTGGACGTTCTGTCATCACCACCTTGGGGATCATCGCGTCGACTTGTGCCGTGGTTTGGGTTGTCAGCGGTTACGACGCACTGGTGTCTCAGTTTGATGAAGACAGTGAAAAGTACCTTGGACGCTACGACCTGCTGATCATGCCCAAGCCCGGTCCACCCGGTACGGAGGCACCACCCATTGAAGCTTCTTTGGTGGAGGAACTGAAAAGCGACGCGGGAGTGTTGGAGGTCAATCCAGTCAGCCAGTCTCGCGTCACTGTCAATCCGGTCCGGACCGTCTCGGAGGATGAGAAGTCATCGCTGGATATCGTCGTGGGCGAGCGTCCGCCGGTGAACGGTGCACCGCCGCTGGACCCGACTTTGGTCAGCACACCGGCGGTCGAGCCTCCCTATGAATTGCTGGACGGTCGTTGGTTGAGCGAAGACGGCGAAGCAAAAGAAATTGTGATTGGCGAATTGGTTGCGAAAGAAAAGAAGTTGTCGGTGGGCGATGACTTGAAACTGATTTCGTTGGCCAATGAAGTTCAACTGAAGGTTGTGGGCATTGTCGAACAAGCCCCGCAGGCACCTTCTTTGATACCGCGAGGCCGTGGGGGACCGCCGTCCGGCAAACGACCAGGCAGACCGCAGCGTCCCCAACCGAAGGCAGACGAATCGCCGAGTGAAACGACCCAAACTGTGTTGGGAATGCCCAAGAATTTTTCACAGGGGATCGCCGCCAATGCGATTTATGTTCGTCCCGAACTGGCAGAATGGATCAATGGATATGCCTCCAAGCCTCAGGTGTTGCAGATCGCGATTCGTGACACGGTCACGGTGCATCAGTTTCGCGAAGTTTGGGAAGAACGACTGACCAGTGGGCGGCCCGCGATGTTGTTGGTTGACTTTGACACTGTGCGGGCGGGGATGGAACAAACTCGAACCGTGTCGGGCCAGCAAGCTCAGGCGTGGGCGGCGACGGGCATGGCGACGTTGGCGGCGATCTTCATCATCTTCTCAACCCTCAGCATGGGCGTCAGTGAACGCACACGCGAATTCGCGATGTTGCGAGCGGTCGCGTTGACGCGAGGCCAGATCGCAACCATCGTTGCAATGGAAAGCCTGTTGCTTGCCCTGATTGGTTGGGGCGGCGGATTGTTGGCGGGCTACGCGATGTTGGCCGTGGGCAGTTGGTTGGTGCCAGGTTGGTTTGGCACGAGCGCGGTGCTGGGATGGGGATGCATCGTGTTGTCCGGGGTGACGGTGTTGGTCGGTGCACTCGGGGCCGCGATTGTTCCGGCTTGGCGAGCGACTCGGATCGAGCCACTGGAAGCGATGACGTCCAAAATCTCCACTCCCGGAATGCATTCCTGGGTGGTGTTCGGCGTCATCGGTGCCCTGCTCTCTGCTCTGACTCCCCTGCTCGTGTTTGCGCTCCCCATGCCAGATGCATGGCGAGCGTGGGCGTATGGATTCCTGACATACCCGACTTTGTTGGCGGGCATGATTTGTCTGGCACCCGCCATCGTCGTGTTTTGTGAAACGGTGATCGGCCCCTGGGTGACTCACGCGTTGGGGTTGGACACTCGAATGATGAAGACTCAGTTGTCCACCAATTTGTGGCGGACTGTTGGGGCGACGTTGGCACTGTCAATTGGCTTGGGACTGTATGCCTCGACTCAAACCTGGGGATATTCCATGTTGAAGCCGTTCACCCCAGGGACATGGTTGCCCGATGCTTTGGTCGCATTCCATCCGGTTGGATTGGATGACGAAGGGATCGACGATGTTCGAGATGTGTCGGGCGTTCGAGCGGATCGCGTGATGCCGCTGGCGGTTGAGCAGGCTCGTTTCGATTGGGGTGATGCCGAGCAACCTTCCCGTGTGCAACGCGACAATGCCGTCTTGTTTGGGATCGATCCGGCGATGGCGTTTGCCGATGAGAATCCGTTTTTGACCTTTGGGTTTGTGAAGGGTGATCGAGTTTCTGCGATGGAAGCGTTGCAATCCGGTGGCTCGTGTTTGATCTCCGAAGACTTTCAAATGAGCACAGGATTGAGCGTCGGTGACGAGTTGAGCTTCACTCCGCCGACCGCTGAAAGTGAGCGAGTGACGTATCGAATCGCTGGTGTTGTGTCGCTGCCCGGTTGGCACTGGGTGACGAAGTTTTCGGGCGTGAGGCGACACTTTGTCCGGACTGCCACGGTGGTGTTTGCTGGTCGCGAAGACGTGCAGCGAGACTTTCATCTCCACCGGACGGAATTCGTTTGGATGGATTTGGAAGACGATGCGGACTTGTCGTCGATGGAATCGGATTTGCAATCGATCGCCGAACAAAAGTCAGGTGAGACCTTTGTCGCAAGTGGTTTGGGAAGTGTGAAAGCCTACCGCCCGTTTGCTCGAATGACTGCCTCAGAGAATGTTCGCAAAGCAATCAAGATTCGGGCCGACGACATGATTTGGGGAATGAGCTATCTGCCGTTGATCACGCTGGCAATCATGTCGTTGGCGATTGCCAACACGGTCATCGCGTCGGTGCGATCACGGACATGGGAGTTTGGCGTCATGCGTTCGATCGGTGTGACTCGCGGGCAGCTTGTGCGGTTGGTGCTTGCCGAAACGATCTTGATCGCGATTGGTGCCTGTGTGCTGAGTCTGATCTTTGGATTGATCGCGGGCTGGTGCGGCGTCGGGATGGCTCAGTACGTCGGTTGGTTTGCCGGACCACCGAACTTCATCATCCCTTGGTCCCACCTATCGATCGGATTCGCGATGACGATTGGGTTGTGTTTGCTAGCCGGATTGTGGCCCGTCGTGCGAATCGGTCGGGCCGAACCGCTGGGATTGCTACAAGCCGGACGAGGCGCCCAAGGATGAGCGAGACGGCGAGTCTTGTCTGTGCTTCGGGGCACTGACTTCGTTCATTGGTCGTCGATGCCATAGGCCTTGATGCGATCGCGAAGGGTGCCGCGGTGGATGCCCAGCATCTCTGCGGCTTTGGCTCGGTTGCCTCCTGTGTGCTTCATCACTGTTCGAAGCAGAGTGGGTTCCGTCGCGGCCAGGAAATCGCTGTGCAGCGTCACCGAGTCAGGCTTGGTCTCGATCGCAGTCTCTGACCAGACTCGAACGGACTTTTCCAACGCCAGAACCGGCGACGTTGTTTGCATGTCTCGCCCGGGTTTGGGATCGGGGAAATCTGCGATCGTGAGCTTGCGGCCTCGAGCGACCACGGCGGCGTGCCCCACTGCGTTCTTCAGTTCACGAATGTTGCCGTGCCAGGGACGTGAATGAAGTTGTTCCAGCAGCTCATCGTCCACTGCTGAATCGATGTCCGCGTACTTCATCGCTGAAAGGAAGTGGCGGCAAAGTGGGCCAATGTCTTCCACGCGATCTCGCAGCGGTGGAAGATGAATTTGCACGCCGGTCAAACGATGAAACAAGTCTTCTCGAAAAGCGTTGGTGGCGACGTCTTCGTGCAGGTCGCTGTTCGTGGCGGCGAGGATGCGAACGTTGGCGGTTCGTGGTTTGACGTCGCCCACGCGGCAATACTGCCCTTGTTCCAGAACTCGCAGCAGTTTGACTTGCGTGCCCAATGGCAGGTCACCGATTTCATCCAGTAGCACGGTTCCTCCTTCGGCTCGTTCGAACAATCCGGCTCGGTCGTCGCTGGCGCCTGTGAAGGCTCCTTTGACGTGGCCGAATAGTTCGCTTTCAATCAGATCAGGGTTGAGTGCTACCGGGGCGATCGGGATGTAGGGGCCGTCGGCGCGGCGGCTGTGGCGATGAATCGCAGCGGCGACAAGTTCTTTACCGGTGCCGGTTTCGCCCGTGATCAGTACGGACAGATCGCTGTCGGCGACCAAGGCGATTTGCCGAAACACTTGTTGCATCGCTGGCGACGTGCCGACCAGCACCGACGGATCGATGTCCATTGGCTGAGTCGCTGCGGGGGCCGTTCGCCGGGAAGATTTCTGTAACGCAGTGCGGCAGGTACGCAGGGCATCTTCGAGCTTGAACGGTTTGGTCAGGTAGTCGGTCGCGCCGTTCTTGACCGCCGCCACTGCGGTTTCTAGGTCGCCAAAGGCGGTGATGATGATGACCGGAGCGTTGTCTGTTGCTTCCAAAAACTTAGGCAACGCCGTGATGCCATCTTCTTTGGGAAGACGAACGTCCAGGATCACCATGGAGACATCGTTCTGACCCGCCAGTCTCAATCCTTCTTCGGCGCTGGATCCCGTGATGACCTCATGCCCTTCGCTGGTGAGCATTTTTTCAAGTGCCCAGCAAATGGATGGTTCGTCGTCGACAACGAGGATGGTGTGTGCTGTGGTCATGTCAAAAACTATGGTTCGTCCTGTTGATCTCGCGAGCAAAGCAATTGCGTGTCCAACTCAAAAATGGTTCGTTCGTTTTCACGGCGCCATCGCACCGATCCGCCCAAGTACTCGGCAGAGCGTTGAACGACGGGGAGCCCCAATCCCATGCCTTCAGGCTTGGAGGTCACAAAAGGTTCGAAGAGATTGCCAGCAACCTGTTCCGGAATGCCGTCGCCATTGTCGGTGACAGTGACACGCAGGAGATTTTCGTCCAGTGGTTGAAGGGAAACGTCGACTTCGTCACCTGCCTGAATGGCGTTGTGGATCAAATTGGTCACGGCAGCGACCCAAGTCGGGCCATCTTGGATTCGGCGTTGACGAAGGTCATCGTCCAAATCCCATCGCATGTTCACTCGCAAATGTTTCGCAATGGGAGAAAGGCTGGTGCGCACGTCGTCGAAACAGGTTTGCACCTCGGTCGGTCGGTCTTCATCTTGGCGACCGGAGGCAACCAGCAACAGACGTCGGACATAATCTTCAGACAATTCAATTTGATGGATGGCAACCCGGATGCCTTCGTCGTCGGTCGCCTGGCATTCTTGCGCGTGCAGTTCGACGGCCATGCGAGCGCCGGTCAAGCTGTTACGCAACTGATGAGCCATGCCACCCGCGATTTGGTGCAAGAGCTTTTCGCTTTGCTGGCGGTTGATTTGATTCCAAAGTTGTTTGAGCTGATGTGCCATGGAATCCACTGCGCCGCCGAGGCGACCAATCTCATCGGGCACCTCTTCATTGGATGCTTCGTCTGAGACCGCTGAATCGAAGTCTCCATTGGCCACCGCTTCGACGCGTCTTTGCAGTTTGCTGATTCGGCGAATCAACCGGGATGTCAGCCAGAACGTCAACGAACTGAGTGCAACGATCGTTGACAACCCCGTTGCTAGCGGAAGGATTGCCGCTTGCCGGCGATTGACGTTGAACTGTTCGTCTTCAAACAGAACCACGACGGCCGTGACCCGGTCCTGTCGAAGTTGGCTGCCGACGGTTTGAAAGGCGAACACTCGGAACCGGTTCCCGTCGTCGTTGGGAACGATTGTCGCAGGCAGTGGTTGCTGGTCCTGCAGGTGTGCTTTGAAGGATGCTCGAGCGGCTTCGTCTAAATTCAGTGTGGACGATGTGACGTGACCGCTGGAGCTCAGTCCGATCAGTTGCGTTCGGGTCAGATCCGCGAGAGATTCCAGGACCATCGAATTGAGCGGGAAGTTGGATTCCGACAGTGTCGATTGGATGGCCGAAAAACGCTGTTCCAGATCTTTCATCGCTCGCTGGGTGCCCAGCCAATAGGAGGCGACGGCCACCAGCACCGCGGCCAAGAGCGCCGTGGCGATGATGGGCGTGAGCAGACGAAGTCGCAGCGATCGGAGGGGAGGAGATGTCACGGGACTCATTCTATTTGGATGTCCGGGACGGAAAATTCGCCGCCGGTGGTGAAAGACCCGCCGGGCGATGGGCCGAATCGGATCATTCAGAACATGATGGGGATGGGTTTGCTCATTTTGAGGGGTCGGCACAGCGAGTGCATCAACAATTCTGCTTCACAGCCTGATTGACTTGCTTGCATTGACCACCCGGGGGCCATGGAGGCTCGGCGTCTTTGAGATCTGTGAACCACAGAAACTATGCCCCCTCACGAAGGAATCTCTGAATGAAAAATCGTTCCGCTGCTGACTCTCGCTCCGCTTTCACCTTGGTTGAGCTGTTGGTGGTGATCGCCATCATCGGCGTGTTGGTTGGGTTGTTGTTGCCCGCTGTGCAATCCGCCCGCGAGGCAGCTCGACGGATGCAGTGCAGCAACAATCTGAAGCAGATCGCGTTGTCGGTACACAACTATCAAAGTGCCTACAAAAAGTTCCCTCCCTCCGCTCTCGTTGATTTGAGCGTGACCTCCACCGGCAACAATGGGTCTTGGGGGGTGCACGGACGAATTTTGCCGTTCCTAGAACAAGGCAATGTGTACGAGAACATTGATCTGTCACTGGCGTGGGACAACCAATCTGCCATCGACGGCTTGAAGATTCCAACCTACGCCTGCCCAAGTGATCCCGGAACGGACCAAGAACGAACGTTCACCGACGGCCGGCCCACACTGTATCCCACCACGTATGGGTTCAACTTTGGTCAGTGGTTTGTGTTTGATCCCACGACGAAGCAAGCGGGTGATGGAATGTTCGCTCCCAACCAGTTCTACAGTTTTCGGGATTGCTTGGACGGAAGCAGTCACACGCTGTTGACTGGCGAAGTGAAAGCTTGGACGCCTTACCAACGCAACGGCGGCCCATCAGACACGATGATCCCGGCCGATCAAAATCAAGCCGAATTGATCGTCGCCAGCGGGGCTCAGTTCAAAAACACGGGGCACACCGAATGGCCGGATGGTCGCTGTCACCACACTGGATTCACTGTGACTTTGCCACCCAACAGCGACGTCGAATTTGAGACCGGTGGGCAAGTGTACGAACAGATGGATTTTAGTTCATGGCAAGAAGGCAAGAACGGTCAAAGTGGAAACCCGACCTACGCCATGATCACCTCTCGCAGTTATCACGTTGGATTGGTGCAAGTCGCCAGGGTTGATGGGAGTGTTTCTTCGGTCACCGATTCAGTCGAGTTGTCGATCTGGCGTGCACTCGGAACGCGAGCCGGTCGCGAAGTGATTCAGGGTGAATACTAGGCACGTGAGCGGGAGTCATTGAGCTTGATCGCGTCGCGGCGTCTCTCCGAGACGCTGTCATTTGCGAGTCTCAGAGAGACTCGCCTATCGTGAGGTTCTACCCGATCATTCCTGCCGATCTGCTCAAGCACGGGCAGGGCGGCATTTCCAGAATCGGACGCAGAATCTCGATTCTCTTTGGCGGTTGTGGGGAAGAGTCGCAACCGACTCCTTAGCAGCGTGTGGTTGAGAGTTTGAGCATGCGGACCGGCCTGAAAGCCAGTCGTCATTCTCTTGAGAGCCCACTGCATCTGGCTCGAATCGGTTTCATCCGAGATCGGTTCGAGCTTCAGTAAATCATCGGCACGATGACTTCTTGGGGGATCTCGTTGCGTTTGTATTCGTCGCTGTGAAGTCGGTCAGGAAGTTCCACGGAGTCTTGCTCGACTTCCCCGTAAGGAATCTGCGAGAGCAAGTGGTGGATGCAGTTCAGTCGAGCTCGCTTCTTTTCGTTTCCTTCGACAACCCACCACGGAGCTTCCGGAATGTTGGATCGTTCCAGCATCACCTCCTTGGCTTTGGTGTATTGCTCCCAACGTCGACGCGATTCGAGATCCATTGGACTGAGCTTCCACTGCTTGAGTGGATCGTTGATTCGGCATTGAAAACGGAATTCCTGCTCGTCGTCTGTGATTGAGAACCAGTACTTCAAGAGGATCGTTCCTGAAGCGACGATCATCCGTTCGAAGTCCGGAACGGTTTGAAAGAATTGCTCGTACTCTTCGTCGGTGCAGAAACCCATCACGCGCTCGACGCCAGCGCGGTTGTACCAACTGCGATCGAACAGCACGATTTCACCCCCTGCGGGAAGGTGCGGCGTGTAACGCTGGAAATACCACTGCGTCTTTTCGCGTTCATTGGGGGCGGGGAGCGCGACGACGCGACAAACGCGAGGATTCAACCGCTGGGTGATGCGTTTGATTGCCCCGCCTTTGCCGGCTGCATCACGGCCTTCGAACAGGACAGCGATTTTGACTTTGTTTGCAACCACCCAGTCTTGAAGTTTGACCAGTTCCCGTTTCAGTTTCAGCCGATTTCGAAAGTACTCGTGGCGACCTAGCGGCTCACGCTGATCGGTGCGCGGTTCGGTGGCCTGTTCCATCAACGCATCGCCGATTTCAGCTTCGATCTCTTCGTCGATGGAATCCAGGATGTCGTCGCGAATGCGGTCGTAGTCAGTGGGAAGGGAGTCTCCAGACACGGGTCTATTTCTCATTTCGGTGATCGTCAACGAGGAGGGCAAAAAATTCGCGAATCGATCGCAAAGAAAACTCTGCGCTCTTCAGGTGTGTTTCGAGATTCTTGATTTCGAGTTTTTGTTTGGCTTCTTCTCGACGTTGCAATTCCGCTTTCAGTTGCCCCAGCGTCGTTTCCGTGTCCTCAATCAGGTTGCGGATTGTATGCGTTGAATAGTTTTGGAAATCGGTCACTGGGTTGTGGTTAAAAGTTGCTGGAGATGCCCAGACATAGTCCTGGGATGAGGAAGAAAACCCCGACGATGTAAGCCAACGCGATCAGTTTGTTCTCTGAGGCCGTGGCACTCATCCATTCGGCGGCGCGAACCGGTTGGTAGCGTAGAAACGGAAGGCCGTAGATCACCAAGACGCCGAGCAAGTTGTAAGTCAGATGAATGAAGGCGATCTGCAAGGCCGCTGATTGGTGGCTCTCAACGCCAGTTGCTGCCAAAAGTGCTGTGACGCAGGTGCCGATATTGGCACCCAACGTGAACCGATAGATCTGCTTCAGCCCGAAGGCACCGGAGCCAGCCAACGGCACCATCAAGGAGGTGGTGGTCGACGATGATTGAACCAAGATGGTGACGAGGGTCCCCGATGCGATTCCCGCAACAGGTCCTTTTCCGATGGCTGCTCGCATGATGTCTTTGGCGCGACCGACCATCAATCGTTTCAGTAGTTTGCCGGCAAGATGGATGGTCATGAAAATCACCATGATCCCAATGGCGATGAGGATCATTCCGGCCACTCCATCGGACAAACTTTCGACCGAGCGTTTGGCACCGTTGACCACCGGCGATGTGGAGGCACTGACGAAGTTCACGCTGCCCAAGGACGCGTCGGCCACCACGAAAATGCTGGCCAGCACGCCGCCGATTCGCTCCAGCACACCGAACATCATTTCCAGCGGCAAGAAGATCACCACCGACAAAAGGTTGAAAAAATCATGGACGGTCGCAGCGGCAAACGCGCGAGCAAACTCCTTCTTCTCGCGAACGTGACCAAGTGAAACAATGGTGTTGGTGATGGAGGTGCCAACGTTGGCTCCCATGATCATCGGAACCGCCACGGAGACTGGCAGACCGCCTGCAACCAACCCAACGATGATGGACGTGACCGTCGAGGAGGATTGGATCAATGCCGTTGCGACCGTGCCAACGACCAAACCCGCAAACGGATTGGTGGCAAACGACAACCTCTCGTTGGCTTCGCTTCCGGTTGCTGTCTGGAAACCCGTGCCGATCAATCCCACGGCGCAGATCAACAGGTACCCCAAAGCGACGATGGCGATCCACTGCAGGATCTGAAAGTGGTTGCCCACGGAGGTCATTTGATTGGGCGAAGCTTCATCCAGAGCGTGCTCCACGGCGCTCTCATTGGATAAAATCATGGCGGGAAACCGTGTGGTGTGCAGAGCGGTGGCTCGAAAGGAGGAGGACGCCCGGTGGATTCGCAATCCGCTCGTTCCTGAATCGCCTGCTGCGGGCTGGTTACGTTATGAAAGGCGAATTCAATTCCATCAACCGTCTCCGGCGATTGTGTTTCAAACGACCTTACACGCGGAGTGAAGAAAAGGGAGTGTTTTCGCAGGTGAATGACGAAACCAAACGAGCGGAACGCGGCGAATCACTCGCGGAAGTTCATCAAAACTTCATGGTTCGGTGTTCACACCCGCCGCCCCCAGAACGAATTTGGATCCGTGGCGATGAAAGGATCAAGCGAACTGGGTTTCGAGCTGAATCGTGAGACGTTGGTTCTTTTGATC
Organism: Rhodopirellula sp. JB055; assembly: GCF_043100905.1. Taxonomy (NCBI): domain Bacteria; kingdom Pseudomonadati; phylum Planctomycetota; class Planctomycetia; order Pirellulales; family Pirellulaceae; genus Rhodopirellula; species Rhodopirellula sp. JB055. The sequence goes on from NZ_JBICHO010000162.1 coordinate 19,760, forward strand.
CATTTGAGATCCAAATTTTCGATAGCGAAAGGACGATCGACTCACTGAGCAGGATCGTCGGCTCCGCTTGCACGCTTGGGGGGAGCAACCATCAAGTCTTCGATCTTGCGAGCCAGATGCTTGGGCGCTCCGTTGATTTTGACGTAAGCGTGAGCCGTTGCTTGTGTGTCAGAGGACGCTTTTGTCCACGCGGTGATTCCTCGGTCGTCAATCTCGACGCGCCCCCCTCGGACGACCTTCCAGAACGTAGAATCCGCGCCGCGAACGGCGAACAGTGCAGCAGCTTGGTCGTAGCTTGGTTTGCCTTCGTCGATCGACATTTTGTTGCCCGGCATTGGCCGCAGTTCGTACGCCCGGCGAACGGGGTTGTTCTTGGGAGTCGCCTTCAGCCTGGCGCCAGTCACCAACTGCTTGCCGACTTCGAAACCATGCCAAATGATTTCACCCGGCCAGTGCTCGGCCACCGTTTGGGCTGCTTCGATGTGAGTGATGACGTTGGTTTCGGGACGGTTGGATTTCGGAAAGTGCCCCCCCATCACAACCAAGCGTTGAACTTTGTTGCGAACCAGTGCCGGTTCTTGGCGGATAAAATCCGCCTGGTTGGAAAACGCTCCCACACTGCAAATCGTGACGCTGTGATCGGCTGCGTCTGTCAAGATTTTTCGGTATACGTCGATGGCATCTTGGGCTTCTGAATCCGGTGGTGTGTCGTGCTGGAAATTATCTCGCAACGCCGTCGTGTACGGACTGGTTCGTTGGAACGCCGTCGGCCCCCTTTTGTCCGTGCCGATCGGGATGTCACCTCGGCCGTAGTAGGTATTGATCGCATCGACTGCCGCGGCCGATGCGTTGGTCAGGTCACGGCGATTGGTGACCACGGCCAGGATTTCGCATTCACCGCGATCAGCCAAGGCGTGCAACAGAGCCAACGCGCCCGCGTCGTCGCAGTCGCCCGACATGTCGGTGTCCAAGATCACCCGAACTGGTTTCGAAATCGACGAGGGAGCATCCGCTAGAACGGGAGACGCGGTGAAAGCAACTGTGATTGCGACGAGGTACGCGAATGGCATTGGGGGCAAGCAACGATTCATGGATGGCCTTGTAGATGGGGCTCATCATCATAAACCAAGGATCCGCTTAGTGAATCAGGTTGGCAGTGAAGAAGGTTGGCAGTGAAGAAGGTTGACGGGACAGACAAGCGGTCGTTTGGCCTCGTTCTTTTGTCAGAGGGAATCAATCCTCTGCATCAGTCGCCGGCAACGTCTCGCTGATGGCGACTGCCGAGGCCGTGAACGAAATGCCTTGCGAGTTGCTGGTGTCGACCATCACGGTCTCCACGATGGGTTGGTTCACTTCCGTACCGGCTTGCCATTCGACAAGGAAGCTGGCACCGCTGCCTCCCATTTTGTCATCGCGTTGAATGACAAATTCGGTGGCCGCGAGTGGAGCGAGTTGCAATGGTTTCTGCAGCAACGATCGAATCTCTTTTCCGCTGGTGTCAAAGTAGCGCACGGACGTGATCACGATTTCATGATCAACGTCGGTGTTGCGAATGTTCAGTGTGACCGTCAGCAGATACGGATCACCCTTTTGGTGATAAACATGCGAATAGGCAGGGACGTAGAGTCGTTGCCCCGTGACCGGATGCCATGGCATGGTGTCCAGTTCGACTCTCGCTTCGTCACGAACGCTGGGAGATTGAGGCGGGAAATTTTCTTCGATCGCGCGAAATCGAAACTCGATGAAAATCACCAGCAGCACAATCGGAACGATCACGAACAGAAACGTCAGCAGTTTGAGATGCCGCGAAATTTGTTCGACGCGTTCTTCACTGAAGGGAGTCGACATGAGAGGACGCTTGGGGGGAGATGAATGGGCGTGAACGCTGGGTTCACGCCCTGGTTTTTCATGCGAACAGATCGTGTGGACACGTTCGCTCGAAACGTTACCCAGTCACTTCTGCTGGAGGATTCGAGGTTGACTCTGTTGAGAGTCCCGAACCACTGTCCCCGAGGAACTTCGTGTGGCCGGTCTTCACATCATACAACGCACCGATCACCTTCACACGTCCGTCTTCCACCGCTTCGCGAATGATGCGGCTGCGTTTGACGATTTCGTCGACAGTGTGCATGACATTGGCTTCGGCCACCTTGTCCACATACTGTTCTTGAGCTTCTTCGGACAGATGTCCGATTTTTTCCGACGCATCGCCGGGAACGCAGGGTGCGATTTCATCGACGATCGACTGCAGGTGCTGGCAACCCGTAGTGGCTTCGGCATCTTTGTGGGCGGCGATCAACTCGACCGACGAGGTCACTGCACCACAACGAGTGTGCCCGAGGACGGCGACCAATTTGACACCGGCAACTCCAACGGCGTATTCCAGGCTACCCAGCGACTTGGTGCCGACGATGTTGCCCGCCACGCGGACGCTGAAGATGTCACCGACCCCAAGGTCAAAGACCAATTCCGTTGGAACGCGTGAATCGATGCAACTCAGGATAGCGGCCAGCGGATTTTGACCCGCCGCAGTTGCGTTGACTTGTTGCCCCAAGTCACGATTCAACCGAGTGCCGCTGGCGAACCGCTGATTCCCGTCATGCAAAATCTTGATCACTTGGTCCGAGGTGACCTTGGCTTGCAATTCGCGGGAAGTGAAGTCTGCAAATTGCTTGGCGTCGCTCAGTTGGTACTTTTGCCGGAACCCTTTGAGGTTGACGGAGATATCGCGGGTCGGAGCAATGTTTGTCTTGAAATCCCGGAGCAGACTCAACACATCAGGATCGATGTAGTCGGATCCTGACGCATCAATCACCAATTTGCTTCCCGGCTGAGTTTCGTTGAGCACTCGGTCCAACGCCGCTCGGTTGAGGAAGCTGACTTGGTTGGAAAGCTCGATGTGAGTGACGTCGCCATCGACTTGCGTTTCCACAATGCGACGAATTGGACGACGCAAATTACTGTTGAGGATGAACAAAATGCTGATCGCCAAACCGATCAAGATTCCGATCAACAGGTCCGTCACGACGATCGCGACGACGGTGACGATGAAGGGGGTGAACTGGTAGCGTCCTTCCTTCCACATCTGTTTGAAAATCGTGGGGCTGGCCAGTTTAAAACCGGTTACCAGCAGGATCGCGGCCAAGGCCGAAAGCGGGATTCTATTCATCAACGTTGGCAAGAAAGTGACACTGATCAACAGCAACGCACCATGGAATATGGCCGACAGTTTCGTTTTCGAACCCGACGCAACGTTGACCGAACCACGAACGACGACCGAGGTCACAGGAAGTCCGCCAATCAAACCACAAACCATGTTGCCGCACCCCTGTGCGATCAATTCGCGACTGGGAGGCGAGTTCCGCTTGGCTTTGTCGAGCTTGTCGACCGCTTCCAAGTTCAGCAGCGTTTCCAAAGAGGCCACCACGGCGATCGTAACAGCCGCAATGTAAATCGCTGGATCAAATGTTCGGCTGAAGTCAGGCAGTCTGAGGAATCCAAAGAACTCCGAGAAGCTTTGTGCGATCGGGATCTGAACCAAGTGCGAACCGCTGACCAACCAGTCTTGCCCCATGTTGGTGAATCCCATGTTCAATAGAACGCCGACGATCACAACGATCAGCGGAGCCGGAACCAAGGACTTTTTGAGCGTTGGGATTCGATCCCAAATCAAAAGAATGGCGACGGAGAGAAAGCCGATCACCATCGCCCCCATATGAATTTCACCAGCGAAGATGGTGAGCAATTCAGAGAACGTGTTCTCCTGGTCGGGCTGGATGAACGACATCTCACCTTCGGGGTCGGTGTCGTGACCGAAGATGTGAGGGATCTGTTTCAGAATCAGGATCACCCCGATCGCGACCAGCAACCCTTTGATCACGCTGGAGGGAAAAAAGGCGGACAAAGCACCGCCCCGGGCAATCCCGAAGATAATTTGGATGACGCCAGCAATCAGCACAGCCAACAGGAATGCTTCAAAGGAACCGAGTGTCGCGATTTGAGCGGCGACAATCGCGGTCAAGCCTGCCGCGGGCCCGCTGACGCTGGTGTGCGATCCACTGATCGCAGCGACCACCAGACCGCCGACGATTCCAGCGAGTAACCCGGAAAAGAGATCGGCACCGGATGCCAAAGCGATGCCCAAGCAAAGAGGCAGCGCGACGAGAAAAACCACCAAGCCCGAGATCAGGTCTTGGATGACGGAAGTGGGAGTGTAAAGAGTGGTCGGTTTGGGGACTTCGGATGTCGACATGGAAAATCCTTCGCAAAACGAAAACGTCGTGATGCAAGTGAAAGAGGCGAATCAAGACAGTCGAACTTGGACGCAGCACCCGCGCAGCGATGGATCACTTCGGTCTTCGCGGATCATGCCACGGGGCAACCGTTGGGATCTGATGTGCCAACGGGGCCCGCCGAACACGATGTTCCGGCGGGAGGTGCTTCGCAAAAGTTCAGAGACGAAACGGTAGGACGTACCGGTGGCCTAGCACCGCATTGGCGCAAGCAGTCCGTTCGCGATTCGGTGACCGTCGATTGCTGAAAGAATGGGCCGTGTCCGAAGGACCTGATTTTGGTCCGCCAAAGGTTCTCGAGAGAGAACAAATCCACCCTGAGTTGACCGAAGTTGCTGAACACGCCGGTGCGAAGAGCACGGGACGCGTTCTTCGATTTCCTCCGTTTCGGTTTGCCGGCCATTGCCCAGCAGCGAGCGGGAGACAGTTGTGGAAATCCCCAGGGTTGGGAACGCCAGCAAACACAGCATCATGATTGACATCATGCGGCTGCCGCGACCCATCTCAATTTGATTTGGAGAAATGTACAAACTGCAGTTTGGATTGGACGATAACAAGTGTGATGGCGAGCCACACGACTCTCCCAAATGGACAATTTATTCTAGTGGCAAGCCGGTTGCGGACAAGGACGAATCGGGCGTTCGCTCCGGTTCTGGAAGGATTGTCATGCCCACATACTGAACTGTTCCATCGGAAGATAGTTCGCGTAAATGAAGAACAATCTGGTCAATTTGGATCGATGCACCAACCTTCATCTCGTCTTCGCCCAAATGCAATCTTAGCAACTCATCGATCGTGAGATTGCCATCATCTGCCAGTTTCAACTCATAAAATTGCGCCAGTTCACGGACTTTGATCGAACCTCGCAAGGGGAACTCCAGTTCCTGAGGCAATTCTTTCGTGTGAGCCTTCGTGGGAGCAAAGACGCGATCAACCATCGCCCGAATGCTCGGACGTAGCACAACCACCACATGGTCGCCCTGCTTCAATTCGGATCGACCTTGAGGCAATACGGTTTGCTCGTCGCGAACGATCAACGCAATGACCACTCCATCGGGAAGGGCCAAGTCTTTGATCATGCAGCCCGACGCCCGCGAATCTTGATCGATGTAGTAGTCCACAATGTCCCCGTCGACATTTTGTAGCGAGCTGATCTCCAGCGTGACCGGCGTCTTCTGGTTCTTGGGGACTTCCAGATTCAGCGCGCGGGCCACCGCAGGCAGGGTCCACCCCTGCACGAGTGCGGAGATCAATACGACGAAGAACACGGTGTCAAAGATGACAGAGGCCGCTGGAAGTCCTGCCATCATCGGGAAGGTTGCCAGCGTAATGGGCACCGCTCCTTTCAACCCCACCCAAGACAAAAACGACAATTCGCGAATCGTGAATTGGAAGGGGAGTCCACACAGGAACACTGCGATGGGGCGGGCGATAAAAATCAGCACCGACGAGATCAAGAGAGCTGGAATGGCGACATCCCACAGCCGACTGGGAAAGGACAAAATTCCAAGCGCCGTGAACATCAGGATCTGGCACATCCACGCCAAAGCGTCGTGGAACAAAACAATGCCTCGCAGGAAGACGGGGCGTCGATTGCCAATTACCACCCCGGTCAAATAAACCGCCAGGAACCCACTTCCGCCGAGTTCAGAGGCCATGCCAAAGGAGAACAGACCCAGAGCGGTCGCCATCACGGGGTACAAGCCCGCTGCCTCCAAGCGGATGTGCTGCAACAACCACGCACCGATCCAGCCCACTGCCAATCCCATCCCAGTGCCGACGACGGCTTGATTGAGAAACAGCGTGACCAACCCAAACCCAAAGGGTGTTTGGCCGGTCAGAACCTCAATCAAACCGACGGTCAAGAAAATCGCCATGGGGTCGTTGGACCCGCTTTCGACTTCCAACGTGTTGGCCAATCTTGGGCGGATGTTGACGCCACCTCCTCGAAGCACCGAAAACACAACCGATGCATCGGTCGAACCCACAATACTGCCCAGCAGTAACCCTTGTGTCCAACTCAGGCCGAGGAACCAAGACGCCGCCCAACCGGTGATCACCGCAGTCACCACCACGCCCACCGTGGCCAGCAATGACGCCGGCTTCCATGCCAGTTGAAACGCTGTGTAGGGCGTTCCAATCCCACCGTTGAACAGGATCAAACACAATGCCGCGGTGGCGAAACCGTGAGCCAGCGTGTAGTTCTCAAATTCGATTCCGCCGATGCCTTCGGATCCCGCCAGCATGCCAATGGCAAGGAAGATCACCAGGACGGGGACACCCATTCGCGCCGAAAATTTATTCGACGCAATCCCCAGTAGCAGCAAACTCCCGGCGAGCAGGATCAGGGTTTCAATGCTGAACATGGTTGGGTGAGCAAGTTGAGTTGAAGTGAACGGATCGAGGTGATTGGAATCGGTTGGTCCGGCTCCTGCCGAGTGACTAGTCTACGAAACCAAACAAAAAACCGGAAAGCCCGCGCCGCACTGTCAACAAATTTGACGGTGGCGACGCGAGCCTTCCGGTGACTGGCTGGCTTTCAAGAAAAGCCAGATGCAGGAGGAAAGGTTGGGCTTGGTTGAACCCAGCCATCAAGTGCCTTCAGGAGTTGTCTCCGGTTTCGGGCGTTTGGCGAAACGCCGCAGCAAAACATAGAACACTGGCGTCAGGAACAAACCAAAGATCGTGACTCCCAACATGCCGGCGAACACCGCGGTTCCAAGCACGCGTCGCATCTCGAATCCTGCACCTGTGGCTACCAACAACGGCACCACACCCAGGATGAACGAAAATGCCGTCATCAGAATCGGACGCAACCGCAACCGGCAAGCCGCGATGGCAGCATCAAAGCGATTCTTGCCAGCATCCTCTTCCGCTTTCGCGAATTCGACGATCAAAATCGCGTTCTTGCAAGCCAGGCCAATCAACACGATGAATCCGATCTGCGTCAGAACGTTGTTGTCCATCCCGCGAAACCAAACCCCGGTCAGCGCGAACAGCAAACACAGAGGCACAATCAAGATGATCGCCAGAGGCAGTAACCAGCTTTCATATTGCGCGGCGAGTGCCAAGAACACGAATAGAACCGCCAGTGGGAACAGGAAGACAATCGTGTTGCCCGCCTGTTTTTCCTGGAAGGCGATTTCGGTCCATTCATAACCAAATCCGGGAGGCAGGTTCAGGTCCGCCAATTGTTCCATGGTCGCCAAGGACTGCCCGGTGCTGAAACCTGGGACGGTGGTGCCGTTGAGGTCCGCTGCCGGGAACAGGTTGAAGCGGACCAAACGGTCTGGACCGGCGGTCCTGGTGATGTTAACGACCGAACCGAGTGCTACCGAAGCTCCCCGGTCGCTACGAGTTCGAATCCTGGAAATGTCGGCGGCATCGTCTCGGAACTTCGGCTCCGCTTGCGCGGTGACACGGTAAGTCCGTCCCAGGAAGTTGAAGTCGTTGATGTAGACCGACCCGAGATAGACCTGCAAGGCTTCGAAGACGCGGTTGACGGGGATATCCAGCATTTGCGCCTTCGTCCGGTCCACGTCCGCATAGATCTGCGGCACATTCATTCGCAGGTTCGAAAACACCTGCGTGACTCCGGGTTGCTGGTTCGCTTCAGCCAGCATGGTTTGGGCGACGGCGTTGAGTGAGTCCAGGCCTGCACCGCTGCGGTCTTGGACATACATCTTGAAACCGCCCCCACGACCAATCCCGCGAATCGGGGGTGGTGGGATGATCAAGATTTGAGCCTCGTTGATAGCCGCCACTTCTCGCCGCATGTCCGCGACGATCGCGTTGACCCCACGCCCCCGTTTGGCTCGTTCTTTGGCGTCCTCCAAAGGCAAGAATGTCACCGCGGAGTTGGGTTTGATCGTGAACGTCGCTCCAGAGAGCCCCGCAATTCCAACCGCGTGTTTGACACCATCGATCTCTTTCCCGATCTCTGCCACGCGCCGGACCACACAGTCGGTTCGCGCCAGAGAGGCACCGTCGGGCAAGTTGATGGCAACAATCACATAGCCTTGGTCCTGGTCCGGAATGAATCCGGTAGGCACCATGTTGAAACTGAATCCCGTCAAAACCAACAGGCATGCGTATAGCACCAACGCGATCCCCGTTCTCTTGACCAACTGCCCGATGACAGAAGCGTAGATGTTGCTGGTGGCATCAAACGTTCGATTGAACAAACGAAAGAACCATCCGAACAGAAAGTCGATGAACCGGCCCATCCGATTCTTCGGTGCGTTTTTAGGACGCAGCAACAAGGCACAGAGCGCCGGGCTGAGTGTCAGCGAAACAAACGTGGAAATCGCGGTGGAGATCGAAATGGTCAGAGCAAACTGTTGGTAGAACTGGCCACTGATCCCTGGGACAAATACGGTGGGCACAAACACGGCGATCAACACCAAGGTGGTCGCAATCAACGCGGAGCCAACCTCGTCCATCGCCTTGTGAGTCGCCTCGCGAGCGGTCAGTCCTTCGGCGATCAAGCGTTCGACATTTTCGACCACCACAATTGCATCGTCGACCACGATCCCAATCGCCAGCACCAATCCAAACAGCGACAACGTGTTCAACGTCACGCCAAGGAACTGCATCACGGCAAAGGTGCCGATCAACGAAATGGGAATCGCGATCACGGGGATGATCGTCGGACGCCAGCCGTGCAAAAACAGAAACACGGTCAAAACAACAAAGATCGTTGTGATGAAAAGCGTTTCAAACACTTCGGAAATCGAGTCTTCGACGTAGTCCGTTGGGTTGTAAGCGATTTCGTATCCGAGTCCCTCCGGGAATTCCTCACTCATCTCGCTCATCACCTGCTTGACCTGCGCGGCCGTGTCGACCGCGTTGGTGCCGGGGCGTTGATAGACCAGCACCGCGACGGCGGGCTTGCCATCGAGATAGCTCTGGCGCGAGTAGTCCTGTGCACCCAATTCAATTCGGGCGACATCACGAAGACGCGTGATCCGTCCCTCATCGCCTCGTTTGACAATGATGTCGCCGAACTCGTCTTCGCGAATCAAGCGTCCTTGAGTGGTGACGTTGATTTGGAAGTCACCGGTTTCGTCCGTCGGTGGTTGGCCAATCACACCGGCAGCGACCTGGATGTTTTGGGCTCGAATCGCCTCGACTATCTCGCCCGCGGTCAAATCGACGTGGGTCATCTTTTCGATGTCCAACCAGATTCGCATGGCGTATTCGTTGCCGCCAGCGATGCGGATTTCACCGACTCCATCCAATCGCATCAGGGCATCACGAACTCGCAGAAACGCGTAGTTGCTGATGTAGAGCTGATCGCGACTGTTATCGGGTGAGTTCAGGTGAACCACCATCAACATGTCGGGGATTTGCTTGGTCGTCGTGACACCGATCTGGCGGACTTGCTCGGGCAAGCGAGATTCCGCGATCGCGACTCGGTTCTGCACCAACACTTGGGCGTCATCGAGGTCGGTGCCCAGCTTGAACGTCACGGTCAACTGCATGGTGCCGTCCGAACTGGAGGACGATTCCATGTAGAGCATGTCGTCGACGCCATTCATCTCTTGTTCGATTGGCGTCGCCACGGTGTCGGCGATGACTTCGGGCGTTGCCCCCGGGTAGCTGGCGCGAACCAAAACCGTTGGCGGTGCGACGCTGGGATACTGGGAAACAGGCAGCGTGAAATACACGATCCCGCCGACCAGCACAATCAGGAACGACAGCACCGAGGCAAAGATGGGGCGTTCAATGAAGAAGTGTGGGAACTTCATCGCTTCACCTCCGTCATGCGATCAGCGACTGGTACCGCCGTCGTTGCGGGCGAGATCCATTCTTCTTTAAAAACGGGCTGATACTCGTCTGGCAGCCCGTCTTCGACAACTTCGATGGTCCCGTCGATGGTCTTCACTTCCGCGCCCGGGCGAGCCTGCATCAATCCTTCTGTGACCAACAGTTCCGTGCCGTCCAGGCCTTCGCGGATGACTCGCAAGCCATCGATGATGGGACCGCTCTTGATGGTTCTTCGTTCGATTTTTCCGTCCACGACCACGTACACGTACTGGGACGATTGGTCGGTGCCAATCGCGGAGTCAGGGATCAGCACCGCGTTGTGAGAGGCGCTGCCAGGAATTCGAATGCGAGCGAACATGCCGGGCAGCAACAGTCCGTCTTCGTTGGCGAACACGCTACGGGCACGCATGCTGGCAGTGTCGACATCAAAGCGGTTGTCGACAAAGTCCATGTGGCCTTTGTGCATGAAACCCTCTTCGTCGACCAAGCCGAGATACACGGGGTTCTTTGCCACACGTGAACTTGCCCGTTCGCCGGATTGAGCCAAGCGAGTGTATTTCAGCACGTCTTGTTCGGTGGCATCGAACACACAGTAGATCGGCTGCACCGAAGCGATGGTGGTCAGCAGCGAAGAGGTGGCCGATCCGCCTGCGATCAGGTTGCCTTCGGTCACATATTTCTGGCTGATCCGGCCGGTGATTGGTGCGCGAATGCGAGTGTACTGAAGGTTGAGTTCCGCTGTTTCAACGCCGGCTTTGGCGACTTCAATTTCGGCTTGTGCGGTGGCGATGGCTGCTTCGGCCGAATTCAAGCTCGCTCGGACGCCTTCGATGTCCGCCTTGGCTTTCAAAAACTCAGCCTCGCGGTCGTCCAGTTCGTCTTGGGAAGAAGCATTGCGTTCCACCAATCGCTGGGTCCGCTTGTAACGAACGTCGGCCAAGTTCAATTGAGCTTCGGATTGCAACAGATTGGCACGGGCGACTTCGGTCATCGCCTTGGCTTGGTTCAACTGCGATTCGGCCTGTTGAAGTTTGGCTTGCGAGGCTGCCAGTTCCGCTTCGAAGGGGCGGGGGTCGATGATGAAAAGCAGATCGTTCTTTTCGACGATTTGTCCCTCGTCAAAATGGACCGATTGCAAGTAACCACCCACGCGAGCACGAACTTCCACCAAGTCGACCGCTTCCAGGCGGCCGCTGTAGGCGTCCCATTCAACGATCTTTTTCGAAACGGGCTGCGCCACTGTCACCGTTGGCTGAGGCATCGCAGGTGGCCCGCTCGGCGATTGGTTGCACCCAGCGACAACAAGCAACATTCCACTGACGCCGGCTCCTAAGGCGAGCTTTCCGAGGAAGTTGAGATTGTGAGGAGGAGTCATGTTTGATTGAGGTCCAAGATTGGGAGGGAGGTTCGAGAGGGGGCCGCCTGTGCGCAGTCGAGGCAGAGCGGCAGGTTGGGCGGGGGAGTGAGAAGTTCGAGCGAGGTCAGTCGTCGACGTGCGAGATCGATTCACGAGTTTGATTGAGCAATTGCAAAAGACGGGTTTTGTCCGCCTCGCTGAGTTGCTTCAGGATCCGATCTTCCATCTCCTTCAACGGCTGCATCGTGTCTTCCACCAGTTGTTTGCCCTTCGGCGTGATTGTCACTCGCACCACGCGACGGTCTTCGGTGCAGCGGTTCCGTTCGACCAACTCTTGCGAGCAAAGGTGATCCACGAGCGATGTCACCGCAGGCACAACTTGGATCATCTGTTCGCCAATTTCGCCGCAGGTGAGCGACCGTTCTGCCAACGCCAGACTTCGCAGGATGTTGAACCGTGACAGCGTCAGCCCGTGCTCACGAAAAAGTCGCGAAAAACGGTTGTCGAGCTGGTCACCGATCCGGAGCAAATTCAACAACACTTCTTGATCCAGGCAGCGAAACGGTTTGGGGCGATTCAGTTCTTGTTGCAGATTCATGGCAATTCGCTTGCACGGACTTCGTTTCACTGCTGAATAGATTATTAGTGAAATATATTTTGTCGAGTATTATCCGCCGAGAATTGCGAAGGGAGCCGAAGGCCGCGAAAGAGCCGGATAGCGGGCTCTGATGCTCCGCAGAGGGCGGTGGCGACAGGCTGTCAGGGGAGTAAAAGGCGAGTGGCGTGCCCGCTGTCAGCTCATTTGGTATCGATCTGATCCAATTGGCGGCGTGCAGGGACGACATCCGCCAGTGTAACGCTGTTCAGGTAATCCATCTGGATGCGTTCCGCGTTGGCCAGCACGCCGCTGAGTTTGCAAAACGAGTGAATCGCACAGCTTTGGTCGGTCCCGACACAGGGCAGAAGATGCGTGTCGTTTTCAATTGTTTGGATGACCTGACCAATGGTGACGTCCTCGGGGCGAACTGCCAGTTCGATGCCGCCGCCAACTCCGCGGATGCTCCGTACGTAGCCTTCGCGAGCGAGCAGGTTGACCACTTTGGCGACGTGGTTGACCGAAATGTTGAACAGCGAGGCCACGCCAGCGACGTTGGCACGAGTTTCTCTCGTTGCCAAGTACATCAACGTCCGCAGCGCGTAGTCGGTTTGGGTGGTCAGTTTCATGTCAATCCAATTTTGTCTGCAACCTGCATCCATCGTAACAGGCTTCACTCTTTTTGCGTCTGCCAGATTGAGACTGCCGGGAAGAAAATGGACTCGAAAACGACAAAATGGAACACTCTCGGCGGATCAAAATGGATCGAGAAGCCGCCTGATCATTGGGGCCTCCTTTTGAAACAAACTGTCTGCTTTGGTGCGGAAACTACCCTTGCTTGATTGACTCGGGGGCTGAGCCTGCCTAGGCTCATAGGGGTGTGCGCCTCCGCTCTCGGTCGAGCAATGCTTCTCTTAAGGTGCACAAATCTCAGTTGGATCGACTGAAAAAAAGATGTCGCGTGTTCTCTTTTCATCCGTGGTCGCTGTTCTACTGGCGGGCGTTTTGACGCCGCGTTCAGTCGATGCGAGTTGCGGGGATTGGTTGCAGCACTCCGGCAGCGTTTCTGAGTCAGCCGTTCAACAGCCTTCCATGCGAATCAGAGAGGGCGATTCAGCTCAGCGTGGGCAGCAAAAGTTGGCCTCCGCGGACAATGCCGGGCGACCTCTGTCAGCGCGAGAGCTGGCCGGTTTGAATTTGCCCAGCCATTCGGTTCCAAAGAAGCCTTGTGATGGTCCGTTGTGTGGGCAACTGCCGATTTTCCCGATCCCAGCACCGATGATTCCTTCCGCTGAACGCCCGCATCACGATGCGGTTTGGCAAGCGTGGTCGCAAAGGTTTTGCGGCGGAAGATTCCAGTGTCGAGGATGGGAAGATGATGTTGATCTTCCACGGGGCGTTGCGGTTGAGATCGATCGCCCTCCGCAGGCGGATTTTCCTTTGGCTTGAACGAGTCATTCTTTCGTGTTGGTCTGCCTGCATGTGCGTCGCCTCCGTTCTGGGAGGTGCAGCGTGTCGATGCGGGGCTGATTGTCACAGCGTGTTTCTGCTGTGGTGTCGACGTGTTGGAAAAGAGCTTGTTCCATGCCGCCTGCGCGACTCTTTTGTGTGGGTGAACGAAGGTTTTCGGATGGTGGCGACAGGCTGCTATCCGATCGATGCACCCCCGTCTCGTTTGATGACGCGGGTGCTCACCAAGTTTGCAAACTGACCGTTCATTGGAATCGACTCATGTCATCTGTTGCACAATCCGGTGCGGCTGTGCCGAAGCCTCGCAAGAAGTATGTTCGCGCGGTCGGGCCGCGGCTGAAGAGGCTGCTGTACGTCATTTTTGTTCTTTTCGCGTTGCTGCTGGCGAACTCCGGATACCTGGCGACGTTCACGTTCCTGGAGTGGTTTCAGAATCAGACGTATCAGGATTACTTCTACCAATACATGTTCCTCGCTCATTTGGTGATGGGATTGTTGTTGGTGTTGCCCGTTGTCGTCTTTGGTTTCATCCACATGTGGAACACCAAGGACCGCCGTAACCGACGTGCGGTGCGAATCGGCTATGCCTTGTTTGCGGTTGCCTTGGGCATCCTCGTGACAGGCATTTTGTTGGTTCGGATCGGTGGTTTTGACTTAAAGCAACCGCTCGCTCGGAACACGGTTTACTGGTTGCACGTTGCGTTTCCGCTTTCGGCGATTTGGCTCTATTGGCTGCATCGTTTGGCCGGGCCACGCATCAAATGGCGAATTGGGATGAGCTTTGCCGGCGTCGCGGTGGCATCCATTGCCGTCATGGTGATTTTGCAGATGCAGGATCCTCGACAGTGGAACGCGATCGGCCCCGATTCCGGAACGCAGTACTTCGAGCCTTCGTTGGCGAGGACATCGAGCGGCAACTTTATTCCGTCCGATGCGTTGATGAACGACGAGTACTGTTTGAAGTGCCATGCCGACATTCACAAAGATTGGCAGGACAGCGTTCACCGATTCAGTTCGTTCAACAACGCGCCGTACTTCGCCAGTGTCAGCGACACACGCAAGAAATCACTGGAACGAGATGGTTCGGTTCAAGCGTCGCGTTGGTGTGCGGGATGCCACGATCCCGTGCCATTTTTCTCGGGTGCGTTTGACGATCCGAACTTTGACATGACAAATCACCCGACTGCAAAAGCGGGGATCACTTGCACGGTTTGTCATGCGATCACAAACGTGAACAGTGTACGCGGCAACGCGGATTACACGATCGAAGAACCACTGCACTACCCGTTTGCCAACAGTGACAACGCGGCGCTTCAGTGGATCAACAATCAATTGGTGAAAGCGAAACCGTCGTTCCACAAGAAGACTTTTTTGAAGCCATTTCACAAGACGGCTGAGTTCTGTTCGACTTGTCACAAAGTGCATCTGCCGGCCGCATTGACGGGGTACAAAGAATTCTTGCGGGGCCAGAACCACTACGACCCGTATTTGTTCAGTGGCGTTTCGGGACACGGTGCGAGGAGTTTTTACTACCCACCCAAAGCGGTCGACAATTGCAATGAGTGTCACATGCCGTTGGTGGCATCGGATGACTTTGGTGCAAAGATGTTTGGCGATGCGAAGGAACTGAGTGTGCACGATCACATGTTCCCGTCAGCCAACACTGGAATCGCTTGGTTGCGTGACCGAGACGAAGTGATCGCGGCGCATCAAGAGTATTTGCAGGACGTGATGCGTGTGGACATCTTCGGCATTCGCGAAGGTGGTGAGATTGATGGTGAGTTGACCGCGCCATTGCGTCCCAAAGTGCCAACGCTTCAGCGAGGTGAAAAGTACCTTTTGGAAACGGTGGTCCGAACCATGAAGATGGGGCACCTTTTCTCGCAGGGAACCGTGGATAGCAACGAAATCTGGTTGCAACTCAAAGTGACCAGTGGCGACCGGTTGATCGGTCACAGCGGATTGATCGATGAAAGCAAACAGAATGAAGTCGATCCTTGGTCGCACTTCATCAACGTGTTCATGCTGGACAAAGACGGGAACCGGATCAATCGACGCAACGCGGAAGACATCTTCACGCCACTGTACAACCACCAAATTCCACCTGGCGCTGGCCAGACGGTTCACTACGAATTGAATGTGCCGGACGATGTCACAGAACCGATTCGCGTGGAGTTGAAGTTGCTGTATCGGAAGTTTGATTCGGAGTACATGGACTTCGTGGCCCGAGTCAACGAGGAACACGGGATTCAAATTCGGGGGCACATTCCCGGTCAGCAATACGAGAACGAAATGCCCATCACCACGATGGCGGTTGATACCGTCGTGTTCCCTGTTGCAGGTGTGAGCGACGACGTTGAGAACCCATCGCGGGACATCCCGACCTGGCAACGTTGGAATGACTATGGCATCGGTTTGCTGTTGAAAGGCAAGGCGGAACTTCGCCAGGCCGAGGATGCGTTTCGTGAAGTGGAAAAACTGGATCGATACGACGGGCCGCTGAACTTGGCTCGTGTTTTGAACACGGAAGGCCGTTTGGATGAAGCGGTCGAGGCCTTGCAGCGCGCCGACGCGTATCGCGAAACGGAAGGGTTTCCGCGTTGGACGTGGGCGTGGTTGTCAGGCGTTATCAATTCGCAACAGGGGCGCTTGGAAGAGGCCGAGCAGAACTTGCGAAGCGTGTTGGAAGACAGCACGGAAGACATGCAACGCCGCGGTTTTGATTTCAGCTTGGATATCGAGGTGATCAATCAACTCGGGCGAACGCTGTTCGACCTGGGGAATATTCGCGAACGCCAACGCCGACCAGAAGAGAGTCTGGCGTACTTGGAGGACTCGGTTAGCCAGTACCAAAAGACGTTGCAGATCGATCCTGAGAACGTGTCGGCGCATCACAATTTGCAGTTGCTCTATGAACGCTTGGGCGATCAGGAGTCGGCAGAGAAACATCGGAAACTGCACCAGATTTACAAACCGGACGACAATGCCCAAGGGCGTGCGATTCGTTTGGCTCGAGAAAAGTATCCCGCTGCGAATCATGCGGCCGAAGCCGTGGTGAAGTACTCATTGCATCGCGAATTGCCGGTCGCATCCTTCACAGAAGACACCGCCGCAGTCGCCAGCCCTGCCCCCGAAGGAGAAGAATGATGTCGAGTGACCCACATTCAAGCGAAGTGGATGAAGAGGAATTGCGTGACGAAGCTGATATTGGTCGCGCGATGCGAGCGTCGTTGCTCGCGTTAGTGGCAATCGTGTTGGTGGGCGGTGTCGCGGCATACGTTCTGACTCGTCCCGAGCAGGCGCCGCCGGTGCGTGAGTCAGAGTTGGCACAGGTTGCCATTCGAGAGCAACCCGAGGTGGTGCTTCCCAAAACCCCGTTCACGGATATCACACAAGAAGCGGGAATTTCATTCGTCCACAACAATGGTGCGACGGGCGACAAACTGCTGCCCGAAACGATGGGCGGCGGGAGTGCGTTCTTTGACTTCGATGGCGATGGGGATCAGGATCTGCTGTTGATCAACTCGAAGGATTGGCCTTGGGACGAACCAAGTGGTCGGGGCAACACGTCGGTCCTGTACCGAAACGAAGGAGGCACCTTCGTTGATGTGTCGAAAGGATCTGGATTGGATGTCGAGATGTATGGAATGGGCGTCGCGGTCGGAGACTATGACCAAGACGGATTGGTGGATGTTTTCATCTCCGCCGTTGGCAAGAATCGTTTGTTTCGGAATCTCGGCGAGGGGAAATTTGAGGACGTGACCGAATCTGCCGGTGTGAGCGGCGCGGAAGATCGCTGGAGCACCAGTTCGGGCTGGTTTGACTATGACAACGACGGCGATCTGGATCTGTTCGTTTGCAACTATGTCGTTTGGAGTCGCGAATACGATGAGTCGCAGGGGTTTCAGCTCGTCGGCGGCGGTCGGGCCTATGGGCGACCGCAAAACTTCGAAGGCACCTTCTCGTACTTGTATCGCAACGAGGGCGAAGGGCAATTCACCGATGTATCCGAAGAGTCTGGCATTCAGATCCGAAACGTGTCGACCAATGTGCCGCAGTCAAAGTCGCTGGGGTTGGCACTATGTGATTTTGATCAAGACGGTCACATGGACGTGGTGGTGGCCAACGACACGGTTCAGAATTGCTTGCTGCGGAACAATGGGGAAGGGAAATTCACCGAGATGGGAGCCATTTGTGGGATCGCGTTTGATTCCAGTGGCAACGCTCGTGGGGCCATGGGGATCGATGTGACCTCCTTTCGAGAGCGTTCCAGCATGGCGGTTGCGATTGGGAACTTTTCCAACGAGATGACGGCATTGTACGTGACCAAAGCCGGGCGGATGCAGTTTTACGATGAAGCGGTTTCAACCGGACTCGGCCCGAGCACGCGATTGCTGCTGACGTTTGGTTTGACGTATGTCGACTATGACTTGGACGGCCGATTGGATTTGTTCTGTGCAAATGGGCACTTGGAAGAGGACATCAATCGAGTGCAACCCAGCCAGCATTATGAGCAGCCGCCGCAAATGTTTTGGAATGCTGGTCCGGAGTTTGAGACGGAGTTTGTTCCCGTGGGGGCGGAGCAATTGGGCGACGATTTTGTTGTGCCTATGGTGGGCCGCGGGGCGTCTTATGCCGACATCGATTCGGATGGAGATTTGGATCTGTTGATCACATCGGTGGGGCGAGCGCCGCGATTGCTACGCAACGATCAACAAACCGGGCACCATTGGTTGCGTTTGAAATTGGTGGGCGACGGTGTGAAGTGCAACCGAGATGCGATTGGGGCTTGGGTGGATGTCACCGTGGGCGGTGAGGTGTTGACCAAGCAAGTGATGCCCACGAGGAGTTATCTCTCACAGGTGGAGTTACCGCTGACGTTTGGACTGGGGCAGCACGAAGAAGTTCAAAACGTGACGGTTCGGTGGCCGGATGGTGAGACGGTCGAGCTGGGGCCAATGGAGATCGATCGGACGTTGGAAATCACTAGATGAAGGTGAATTTCAGTGGTGGGTGACGCTTTCGTTTTCGGATGGGAGCGACGCATTTGGTTCACGACGGGGCAGCCGTCGGGAGTTTTGGCGTGGAAGAAACAAGAACGCGAGAATCATGTCGCGGCAAGCTCTGGTGATTGCTTGGATGGAATTTCGACCGCGACGGTTTCCAGCCCGATCAGATTGCGAAGTCGCGTTACCATTGGCGGCGAAAGCTTGCGGCCAGAAGCAATCAGTAGCAGGCCATTTGGCATGCGAACGTCTTCGGCGACCATCATGCCGGTTAAAAGTTCTGACGTAGGGATGCTTTCGATCGTCGATTTGGGTTGAGCATCCGTCGCTTGACGAACATGCTCGCTGAAATTTTGGTCGAGATCGGGGAAGCGATCTTCGATTTCGGACAGTGCGATATCGGCAGTTTCGCCACGGCGTTTCAGCATGCTTTGGTAATAGCTGAGCAGAATCGATTGGGCGATCTTGTCGTCAGCGGTGGTGCACTGCTCGGTCGTGATGTCGGCGCTTCCCATTCGGTCGAGCAATTCAGAGATTGGTTCCAGTCGCGGGATTTGCTTAATCAATTGGCTGGAAATGGAAAAGACTTCTTTGACAATCTTGCGATGATCGTCCGATGTGATGGAAGCCTTTGCCAGCGTTTCTCGTTGGTCGGTGTTCAGCAGTGGAATGCCCGCGACCATCAAACGAGAGGTCAATGGCACTCGCCAGTCGGAATCCTCGCCAGAATCGGCGAGCATCTCTTTGGCAGATTGGAGGATGTCGTCGGTGTCGACCAAGGGGTCGTCCACGTATTCGATGATCTCCACCAGAACGCTGATTGCACCGGAGAAGGTCTTCTTGAGCAGTTCTTCTTTGCTGGTGATCAAGTCGTGTTGTTTGATCCCGGCATTGATGGCGGCTTTGATGTCGCTCATCTGGCAAGGCTTGTTCAGAAAACGGAATACTTGCCCGTCGTTGACTGCCTCCATTGCCGTGGTGAGGTCTTGGTTTCCAGTGAGCATGATGTACACGCTGTTTGGCGAGATTTCACGTGCCTTTTGGATGACTTCAATGCCTTCCATGCCTGGCATCCGCATGTCGACCATGATCACGGAGAATGGTTCTGAGCTTCGGATGCACGCCAGTGCCTCGGGGCCGGATTCGCAAGTCGAGACCTCGAAGTCAAACGACAGATTGCGTTTGAGTGTGTTCAACAGGCTGTAGTCGTCATCGACGAGTAAGATGCGATTATTCATAAGAGGATTTGCCCTTTGAATCGGGAAGAAAGAGAGGTCAAGGAACTTAAAGAAGAGCTGGGACGCAACACGTGTCCGGTCGTTCTGCGTCGGAGTTGTCAGCGAGTGACTGGCTGGAGTCCATCGGCAGGCTCACTATAAAACTGCTTCCGACGTTTGGTTCGGACTCCACACGAACGGTGCCGTTGTGTTTTGTTGTGACAATGTTGTAAGTGAGTGAGAGTCCCATTCCGGTTCCCTTGCCAACATCTTTGGTCGTGAAGAACTGGTTGAAGACTTTGGTTCGTATGTCGGCTGACATGCCGGTTCCGTTGTCGGTGACTCGGAATTCCACTTGGTTGTCTTTTCGTGCGGAAGTGACCAAGATCTTGCCTTCGAGTTCCGGTTCGTTGGCCTTGCGTTCTGCGATGGCATCCGCGGCGTTGACGATCAGGTTGATGAAGACTTGGCTGAGTTCCGCTCCAAAGGCTGGGATTTGCGGAAGGTCCGATGCCAGATCCAGTTCCAATTCAGCAACGTATTTGTATCGGTTGCGACTGATGATTGCGGCTTGCTGAATGAGCGTGTTCACGTCGGTGTCGTTCATCTCTTGCCGACCGGGATGCGACATGGCTTTCATGGCTCGGACGATTTCGATCACACGCATCACTGCTTGCGATGCTTCTTCGACGGCATCGGGGGTTTGTTCACGCAGCACGTCATAGCGATGCTGTTTGGTCAACGTTTCCAATTGCGATGGAACGTCGATCGTGTTCAACGAAGGGTTCTTGAGCAGTTCAAACAGTCCGTCGGTGAACTGGAAGAGTCGCTCGTAACTCATTGTGAGGAATTCAACATTTCCGCTGACACATTGCATGGGCGTGTTGATTTCGTGCGCGATCCCCGCGGCGAGTTGGCCCATGGACTCCAGTTTTTGCGCTTGAGCCAACTGGCGTTCCATGGCTTGCGTGTCGCTCAAATCCGTCGCGAAGGCGACATACACGGGCCTGGCTTCGAAGGTCGATCGGTGGATGTCAACGTGGACAGGGAACTCCGTTCCGTCTTTTCTTACGTGAACAGCGTTGAAGGCACACCGTTCGCTGGGATCCGCCATGGCAATCATGATCCGCTGCCGCAGATCATGATTCGAAATGCCCCGCAGGAAGTCTTGAGGAGAGCAGTGAGTGAGATCTTCTTGTTCGAGGCCAATGCTGCGTAGGAATCCGCGGTTGGCTTCTACCAAACGCAAGGTTTCGGCATCGAAGATATAGAGCTCATTGGGCGACTCTTGAATCAGATTGGCGAGTGATTTCCCGCGAGACTCGGCGTGCTTCAGATCAGTGATATCAAGGAAACTTCCGAGTGTTCCAAAACAATTGTGTTCGTGGTCATGAAGCGACGTGGCGCCCGCCAGCACGACCCGACTTTCCCCGGCATAGTTGTGCAGGGTTTCTTCGATGTTGACCAGTTCCACATTCTCATCGGGAGAATCGCAGAAGCTGGACAATCGATTGTGGGTTTGATCGTTCGACGGAATGATGTCGGTCATTCGTTTGCCAATGATCTCATTGGGCGACTTCAAACCGAAGAAGTCGCTGAACATTTCGTTGCATCCCAGGAAATAGCCCTCGTTGTCACGCCAGAAGACGGCGGCGGGGATGCGTTGCAGGATGGTGTCCTGGATGCGGCGTTGTTGTTCGATCTCAGAGGTTCGGCTGCGAACCCGTTCTTCTAGTAAATCACGTTGTTGGGTGAGAGAGGACTGCACCTTGGCCAGTTGCCACAGCGAACGTCTGTTCTGACGGACACCCAGGATCAGAAACGCGGTTTCAAAGGCAACCCAACCAGTGTGTTCAAGAGCTCGGAGTGGCGATGGCGAAAGGATGCCAAACACGGACTCGGGCCAGAAAAAACTGCGGATCAAGTGGTCCAAACTGATCGTAGAAACCGCGGGGAGGAAAACCCAAGGGTCTTTGTAAAACGCCAGAAAGGCGAGTGAACCAAAGATATGAAAGTGAGACTCGATTCGGCCGCCCATCATGTGGATCAACAACGCCGAAAACTGCATTTGAGCGATGGCCATGATCATCCGAGTCATTCGTTGACCAGGAAAATACAGAGCCAGGAACATCGGGAAGACAGTCAGCAGTCCACCGCCAGCGATGGCAGTCCAGACGTGCATGTGGATCAGACGTTGGGAACCGATCCAGGTGTACGGCGAAATCCAAATGGCGCATCCCGTGACAAAGGCCCACTGCAACGCGAGAACCACCGCGAGAGCACGGTCCGCGTTGATTTGGCGTGATTGCAAATACTCCTCAAAGAGGACTTGCGCACTCTTTACAGGAGTGTTCGTTTCGAGTTCATGTGTTGACATGACAATCTGGTGTGGAGATTACAGCCGACAACCGAAAACCGGCGTTGATGTGATGGGAGGAGACTTTCCCTGAAGCAACATGGAAATCGCTCGTACGCCCAGGTTGTCGCCTTCGTGGTTGCGGGAAACGGTGATTCCGCCGTGGAAACAAGGGATCCCTTGGGAATCGAAGACCACCACCGCACCGGACGTTTGCATGCCCAGTGCCAACGCCGTTTTCCCTGTTTCATCGGGTTCAATGGACGCTTGAGGGATCTCAGAGAGACGGGGAGTGATGCCGTCTTCGATCCAGGCTGCATCGGTGTCAGCGGGATGGTAGACCAGGAAGCGGCATTTCAGTTGGTCGCCAAATTGATCGAGCAGATGTTGCAGTTCGTTGACGGACGCCACGGTGCAGGGACATTTGGGATGAACCGCCATCATCAATTCCCAACCAGAGGAGGTGTTGATTTCGGACACGCCGTCCACTTGTTTGGTGAAGGCGGTCTCTGGGGGCGGATCAGAAGGACCCGCCGTGTTGCCATAAGAAATCAACGCGAAGAACAAAGCTGCCAGGATGAATCCCCACAGGATTGCGACCCGATAAAGGAAAGGCGGAATTGTTCTGGTCGTTGGATGGACCTTCTGCAGGTCCATACGCTGGATCTGACCAGAGTGTGGTTCTTGAGTTAACATGTCACGTGCCCCGCGAACAATGCTGGAATAGTAGTGTAAAACGCCTCTGTGCCATGAGGCTGTCAAACGCTACATCGGAATCACGTGACAGACGTGCAGAATGAGAGTTCGCTGTTGAGAAATACGCCGCCTCGACTGGGGGAGCAATGACCTTGGCGGTTAAAGGGGATTTGCGGCCGTTGCGGGTTGGAAGGGGGAAGGTCAGGCTCACTCGTATGCTCGACGCTGTTCAGGCGTTGGACGGCCTGTTTTAATGCCCTGCGAAAAACAGCCTCGTTTCGGTGGGGTGCTTCTTGGTCATCCGTCCATTGCAGGTCCAAAGCGTTGTCACGAGTTTCCTCTGTCGAACTCATTATGGAACTGGCGAGAAGCTTGCATGCCTGCGGATCCCCAGCGTACGAGTTGGACTGGGAGATGGAGCAGGTGGCGGCTTCCCTGGGGCACGAAGCAAGCTTTTTTTCGACGCCCACAGCGCTGTTTGTGACCTTCGGTGGCAGCGAGACTCGGTTGCTTCGTGTCTATCCAAGTGACACGGACTTGGGGCGCTACGCTGCGCTGTTTGAATTGCAGCGTGCAATCCAGGACGAGCAGGTGGGGGTTGCTGAAGCCTGGGATCGATTGGCACTCATCAACGAAATGGGAGACGGGTACGGACCTGCTATTCAGATCGCTGCGCAGGGCGGCGTTGCGGCTTGCATCAGTGTTTTGGTGGGAGGCGATGGAACCGTTGTGCTGGCCGCGGGCGTGATTGGATTGATCGTGGGGATCGTGGTGGCATGGATGAATCACCAGCGTCATCAAGCCCACTTGATCAATCTGGTCGCGGGGTTTGTGGCCAGTTCCATCGCTTGTGGTGTTCAAGCGTTTGTCGGACCGGGGAATTTTGAGGTGGCTTCTTTGTCCGCGTTGATTTTGCTGGTTCCAGGATTGCATCTGACGATCAGCATCAACGAACTGGCGACACAGAATTGGGCTTCCGGTTCAGCACGTTTTGCTGGGGCAATGACGACGCTGTTGACGATCGTATTTGGTGTGTCGATGGGGTACGGTTTGGTGCAGGCGTTTCGTCCGGTCCCACCCTCGTTGCCTTTGCATTCGCCTGACATCTTCGCATCGGCATTGGTGTTGGTGCCCATCGGATTGTGCGTCGCTGTAACGTTTCGAACTCGCTATCGCGATATCCCTTGGTTGCTCGCATCGACCTTGGTCGGTTACGGCGCGCTACGTTTGGCGGGGACCACGTTCGGGCCTTTCGCTTCGGTTGGCATTGCATCGTTCGTTGCTGGTGTGACCAGCCACTTTGCGTCCAATCGTTTGGGGATCCCAACGGCGGTGATGTTGTTGCCGGCGTTGCTTCTTCTGGTTCCTGGCAGTTTAGGCTTCTCGGGGTTGTCGCAGATCATGGTGCAAGAAGACCTGCCCCGCGGCATTCGACTGACCGTCACGATGATGCTGACCGCGGTTTCCATCGTCGCCGGATTGTTGCTCACCGACGTGGTGGTTTCGCCGTCGGACAAGCCATCGCCAGAAGAAGACTGAGCGGGTGCGAGGCGTGCTTATTCTGCCGCGGGAAGTCCTTCCCTCAGGATGCGTTTCATCGCTTGAAGTGTTTCGTCACTGACGTGGTGTTCCATTCCTTCGCTGTCGACTGCTGCGGTGGTTTCACTGACACCGAGTCGCAGAAGAAACGATTGCACGATCTCGTGCCGGTTGCGGGCCTTGGTGGCCATTCGCTTTCCCCGCGGGGTCAGCGAGATGGGTTGATAGGGTTCCGTCGTCACCAACCCATCGCGTTGCAGACGGCTGATGGTGTTGTTCACCGTTGCATGCGTGACATCAAAGTGACGCACCAGATCAACTGCTCGGCAAATTCCATTGTTTGAAACGGCCTCTGCGATGGCTTCGACATAATCTTCCGCCACTTCGCTGGCGTGATCGGATCGTGTGCGTTGATGTGATTGGGATGGCAAATTGGGCCCTTTCAAACCGTCTGATTGTGAAAAACAAGGGAAGAAACATTCTAACAACGGAAACCGATCAAGAAACCCACTTGTTCCATTCAGGGTCAGGATGTAGCCTGTCCTAAACAAGTTAGCACTTGCTAACAAGAGGATTGTGGACGGGGCGGATCATCGATGCAGTCATGCTGGATGGTTGGTCATGCACCCTCTGTCTTTTTTTGTCTTGAAACTTAGTGGCGGCTAAGTTGTTGCGTTGGAGAGTTTTGATGGGACGAGTTGAATCGCAGTGGGGGTCGATGGAAGCTGGCGAGCGTGGCAGCGAGCGACGAATTGGAAAGGGGTTCACCTTGGTGGAGCTGTTGGTCGTGATTGCGATCATTGGCGTGCTGGTGGGTTTG
>NZ_JBICHO010000163.1:0-7368 GCF_043100905.1 Rhodopirellula sp. JB055
CCGCTAGAACGATTTTTCCGGTTTGGAGGGTCATGCCGGCTGGAGAAACATTCTGTGTTCATTTTGAAAGAAGTGGAGCTCTTACCCCCCGAAATTGGCTGGCATGTTTGTTGAGTGCCCCAACGCAAGTCGGCTTCAGGATCCTCCGAGGCCATAAAGCGTCGACTTGCGATCCTTTCAGCTCTGTTCAACTTCTTCATGTCCCCGTTCGACCGTATTGACGTCCCAACGGCATCCCCAAATGCCGTCGGGTACTATCGTCTCAATGAATCCGGGCGAATGATCGAAGCCAGTGAGACGTTGCTGCGCATCCTGGCGATTGATTCCATCGACGACTTGGTCGCTGCTGTCGGTGAAGCAACAACTTCGTTGCGTCACGTGGTTCCATGGCATTCGCCGACGAGTCGCCAGGGACGGATGTTTGGCGAGTACTTTGAACGCAACCTACCGATCACCCATTGCCAATCCAAAATTCGCGTCGCTGGAACGACCCGTTGGTTTGTTGAAACGTTGATTCCGATCCGCAACGTCACAGGGCACTTGGAACAATGGTTGGGGACGGTGCACGACGTGACAACCAGTCATTCGCAGAGCGAAGCAAAACTGGCCGCCGCAAATGCGAATGCCGCTTCACGAGAGGCACAACTGATTGAGTTGTGCGATCAAGTCCGTTGGGCACTCGGACGCGTGCGTGAATCGCTGCGTTCAAGCGACTCCGCTTGCATGACCAACTCGCTGTGCGACACGATCGAACATTTGGTCGACTTGGAATCGGAATTTCGTTCGCCGTTGAACTCAGGCGACGTCAGTGATACCGGCCAACAGACGGGCAGAGACAGACGCCAAGGCTTTCGGCTGTGCGAGTTGGTGGAAGACCTGGCGGAATCGGTGGCTCCTGAAATCCATCGCGCCGGTCGACGCATCACAGTGCAGATCGACCATGGTTTGCCTGCCGTGGTCAGAGGCAATTTGCAAGCCATTCACTGCGTCTTGGCGAATCTATTGCATCACGGTGCTTCCCACACGGATTGGGGTGACGTCAAAATTGTTGTCACGAAGCAACAGCAACGAGCGACCTTCGCAATCCGGATTGCAGGGCATGACTGGACGTCCGACATGGTAGCGAAGGAAGCGTTTGACCCAGAAGATTTTCCGATGGAATGGAAGATCGCCTCACGCTACGCCCAACGCTTGCACAGCGATTTGATGCCGCGTTTCTTACCTTCGGGTTGCCTGGAAGTTTCGTTTGAGACCACCTTGGTGGAAGACACCGATCTGCAGTCCGATCAACATCCCGAAACAGTGCTTGGAGAGAACACGCGAGTCTTAATCGTCACGGCTCACGCTGCGACTCGGGACGCCCTGACTGAGATCTTGGCCGGTTGGAAGGTTTCAGCCTCCAACTGCGATGAATTGGACGTTGCGTTGCAGCGAATTCGGATCAACGAGAAAATGGGACAGAAGTTCGATGCGATCCTGATCGACGAGTCCATTTTCGCGAACCGACAAACTTTGTCGAAAGAGACGCTTGAACTGCTCGCCACGTCGGCGAACATTCGGATCCATTCGCGTGGCACGACGTGCCAAACCAATTTGCAACAACGAGTGCGGACGCCGGATTGGGTGTGGACGGTTTCAGAGCCCATTCGGCAAGCCTGTTTGCGAACGGCAATGATCGGAGCGACCCAATCCAATGACCCGTTCGCCGGCAGCAGTTGTGAGCAATGTCACGCATTGCCTCTGCACAACACTGAGTGGCGTGACAATGCACTTGTCTCGCACAACGATTGTTGTCCCACTGAGAACGTTGATAAGACGGATTCCGCTGAGGTGTGCATTCCTGAGGAGGTGGAAACTTCGAGGTTGCTCAGCGTGGAGGCTTTGCGAGACGAATGCGGTGGCGATTCCGATTTGTCAACGATGGTGATGGAGGTGATGTGTTCCTCGATGCCAAAACGCATGGACGAGATGCGGTCTGCCACTCAACGTGGGGACCTCGATTCGGTTCAGCGTTTGGCTCATCAAATGTCCGGAGCCGCGAAAGATCATTCCATGACAGCAGTCGCAGAGTTGACGACTGCATTGAAACAACATGCGGTGGCGAGAGACGCACCGCGCGTTCAGGCGTGCGTGCACGAGTTGTCTTCACGCGTGGATCAAACCATTGAACTGATGCAATCATTGTTGGAGGAAGCGTCGTGAATGCGTTTCATTCCGACCCGATGAGCGTTTTGCATCAATTGCAAACCGCAGAAAATCTGGCGTTCACTGCGGTCTCGGCAAACGACGTGTCGATGGATTTGTCCGAGGTCGCGGCGGGGAAAGAAGATTCCGTGCGGGTTGCGGTTTGTTCCGGAACACAGACCATTTTGGTGGTGGAAGGTGACGAGTCGACTCGCGAAACCTTGTCGCAGATGTTGCAGTACCAACGCTACAAAGTCTTGTCTGCCAAAAGTGGCCGCGAAGCCGTCCTAACGGTCCAGCAACAGCATGTGGATCTGGTTCTGATGGACGTTGACCTGCCGGACCTTGATGGATTCCGCACAACTCGACTGATTCGGCAGATGATGGATCTGTCGCAGTTGCCGATCGTGATGGTCACGTCAGCGGCGGATCCTGAGGAGGTCATTCGTGCGTTTGATAGCGGGGCCAATGACCACGTCTGCAAACCGCTGGACCCCGCCGCAACGTTGGCTCGGATCGCGACCCAATTGCAACTGAAATCAGCTTTGCAGCGTTTGCAACAAAGTGAAGAGCGATACGCGCTGACCGCTCGCGGGACCAACGACGGGATGTGGGATTGGAACCTCGTCACGGGCGAGCTGTATTTGTCGCCGCGATGGCGCAGTATGGTCGGACTGGAAGGTTCAAGCTGGACGCCACACGGTTCGGAATGGATGGATTTGATTCACCATGAAGACCGACGCCGGGTTCAGCTCGATCTGGAAGCTCACCTATGTGGCGAAACCGACCACTTCGAAACCGAACTGCGGATGCAGGACGGGAAGCAAACCTATCGCTGGATGCTGTGTCGAGGGTTGGCTGTCAAGGATGTTCATGGAACCGCTTACCGGATCGCGGGTTCGTTGACGGACATCACGGAAGGAAAGGTCGCTGACGCGCTGACAGGACTTCCAAACCGGATGCTGTTCAATGATCGTGTGCAGCGGTCGGTTGATCACCAATCACGCAATCCCCAGAACCGATTTGCCGTCATCTTCATGGACGTCGATGATTTCAAGTTGGTCAACGATCACTTCGGCCACGATGCGGGCGATGACTTTTTGGTCAGCATCGCTTCCCGTCTGGACACCTCTCTGCGTAAATCCGATGCCATCATCGCTCGAATGGGCGGTGACGAATTTGCCGTCTTGCTCGAAAACATCCGGCACGTCGACGAAGCCGTCGCGGTGGCGATGCGGTTGCACGAGAAGATGCGGTCCCCGTTTCCCGTGGGGGATCGTGAGATTCTGACTCAGGCCAGCATGGGGATCGCCGTTTCGGAGTTCGATCCGGAATCCGGCAAACCTCAGGCGACAGCAGAAGAACTGCTGGTCCGAGCCGACACGGCCATGTACTTCGCCAAAAATCAGTCTGAGTTGCCTTACGCGATTTTCAACGATGACATGTTGGCTGAGAACATGTTGCGTTTAGAACTCGGGTCGCAACTGCGGCATGCTCTCGAGAGAGATGAGTTGACGTTGCTGTACCAACCCATGGTTCAGCTTTGCGACGGCACAACAGCCGGGTTTGAAGCCTTGTTGCGTTGGGAACATCCCGAGCACGGAACCGTGTCCCCCAACATGTTCATTCCAATCGCAGAATCCAACGGGTTGATCGTTGAGATCGGGAAATGGGTGCTTCGCCGTTCTTGTCAGCAAGCCAAACGATGGCAAGCCGAGTTTGGTCGGCCGATCATGATCAGCGTCAATGTTTCCGTTCGCCAATTGTCTGCGTCGGGATTCGTCGAAGCTGTGACGGAAACGCTCGAAGAAACACAGTTGCAACCGGAATGTTTGAAGTTAGAAGTGACGGAAAGCCTGTTGATGCAGGACCCCGAAAGCACGATTGAGTTGTTGCACGAGTTGCGCCGAATTGGGCTGACGATTGGCATCGACGACTTCGGAACGGGGTATTCGTCGTTGTCGTATCTTCACCGAATGCCGCTGGATATCTTGAAGGTGGACCGTTCCTTCGTCGACTCGATGTTCGATTCGGAAAAGAACGCCGCCTTGATTCGTTCCATTCTGGCGCTGGCAAATAGCCTGGAACTGAACGTGGTCGCCGAAGGTGTGGAGACGCAAGCGCAACTGCGACGTTTGCAAGATCTTGGCTGCCATTTCGTGCAAGGGTTCTTTTTCTCGCATCCTTTGAAACCAGAAGCGGCGAGCCAAATGATCAACCACCGTTGGTTGTGAACGGTTCGGCCTCTGCGCAGTTGCAACAGCGATGTACTGGACGAGGCAACGAGTCCCCATCTCAACATCGCTGTAGTGGACGAGGCGACGAGTCCCCTCCGTTGTGGAGGTGGTGCCGTTTTTCGAGGCTGTGTTGCCAAGCGTTTCTCATCACCCTCCCCCCGGGTGGGTCGAGCGAAGCGCGGGGAGGGTTCAGCATTGGGTCCAGCACGTAACCCTCCCCGGCCCGAAGCGGGCCGACCCTCCCAAAGGGAGGGTGGGGTAAAACTGGACGACCTCTCTTAGAACGGTGGGCTTCTTCGGAACGTCGCTCAGCTCACGGGAACGGCGGCTTCATCTTCCGGTGTGGCTTCCATCCAACTGTCGTCCTCGTCGTCCAACTCTTCGTCATCGGCGAGGGCCTCTTCCGAGTCATCGCGGAGTTTGGCTCGTAGTTCCAACACTTCCTCGCGGATGGTGTTGAACTGAATCGCCATCGCTGACCAGTGGTCATCGTTGCGAAAGGAAATGTTACGACCTTCTTTGCCATCGACCAGGTTTTGCATTTCGCGACGCATGCTGAAAATCGGCCCTGCGAATCGGTTGCTGACCTTCAAGACGTCGTAGATCATCAGCGGCCCGAGCACCAACAGGCCGGGCACCCAGTAGACCGCCTCATCCGTGAGCGAAAGGAAAAGATCCGAGGTTGCGACACCCGGGTGAATCATCGACTGAGTGAAGAACTGAATCACCACAAAGTATGTCACACACGCTGTTCCATACAGAACCGCTCGCAGAATCAACGCGACTTGGACATCACGGTCGATGAGCAACTGCTGGCGCAGGGGACGAGAAGGTCGCTTGGCTTTCACGGGAACATTTCCAAATCAATTGGCAATGGCGTCGGACGAATTGTTCAAGCTGTTGCTTGTCTCAGTCACCAGAATGTTGATCCCGACAGACGCGGTTACGATGATCAGTGACAGCATCACGGCGTATTCAACAGCCGTTGGGCCATCCTCTTCCAGCAAAAATCGCTGAATCGATCGCAAGAAGGGGCGTTGGGACATGGAATCGGCTTCATTCAGTTGTGAATCAGGGTTGTAGGATCACGCTCCTACCTCTGCCAAAAACCTAGCTCGACTTTGTCGTGTGGGCGGAGCTTATCGAATCGGATTCATGCCGAACCTTGAATTCATACGGGTTGTCCGGGTTGCAACGGTTGGGAGATTTCGCCCGAGCAGGCAACGGAAAGGCCCCTCGAAGGAGGAGTTCATGGGACCCGTCGCCCCAGCAACCTGAATTTTCTGAGAAAATGAACTCCCTAAACCAAATCGAGTTCGCGAGCGGGCCAAAACACGCGCGCGGGCGAAGTATCCTTTACAGCAACCACCGTTCGATCCCAGTTTGGTACCTCACCGCCCTAGGTCTTCATTGTGATGCGATTTCGATCGATCCTGCCCTCACGTTTTGCTGCCACCGAGTCAAATCCCGCCTCCTGTTCCGCGTTGGTCTGTTTGGCCGTCGGATTGGGGTGGATGCTGACCGTCTTCGCTTCCAACACGTCCTTCGCGCAGCCGCTGCCCAATCCCAAGCATGGTGATCCAACCGACAAGTTCCATCCGTTGGAGCCCTGGTTGCCAACACCCAACGTGTATCGAACCGCGTCGGGGGCACCGGGGCCGCAGTACTGGCAGCAACGCGCCGACTACACCATCGACGTCAAGTTGGACGATGAGAATCAGTCACTCAGCGGTACGTGCCAAATCACCTATCACAACCAATCGCCTGACACCTTGGATTACCTCTGGGTGCAGCTAGACCAAAACCGATTCAAAAACGACTCGGTCGCGGTCACCAGCAAATCCGCTCCGGGAATCGGATCGCAAACGACGTTCAAATTCGTCGAGTCGATGCTTGCTCAACAAGCGTTTGATGGTGGTTACAAAGTGGCTTCCGTGACCGATGCCAAAGGCAATGCCGTCGATCATTTGATCGTTGACACCATGATGCGAGTGGACCTGGACGCCCCGCTTCCGCCGGGCAAATCGACGCAACTGAACATCGAATACAGCTACAACATTGTTGACGCGAAAGTGCTTCGTGCTCGTGGCGGTTACGAGTTCTTCGAAGACGACGAAAACTACATCTACGAAATCGCTCAGTGGTTCCCGCGAATGGCGGCCTACACCGACTACACCGGTTGGCAGCATCATCAATTCTTGGGTTCCGGCGAATTCACGTTGGAGCTGGGGGATTACGACGTTCGAATCGATGTGCCCGCGGACATGGTCGTTGCTTCGACAGGAACCCTGAAGAACACCAATGAAGTCTTGAAACCTGAATGGAAGACTCGTTTGGCCAAGATGAAAAAAGGCGACAGCCTCGAATTCATCATCACGCCCGAAGAAGCCAAGGAGAACGAAAAGTCCAAATCAAAAGAACGTGCGACTTGGAATTTCACCGCCAAGAACGTTCGCGACTTTGCCTTCGCTGCCAGTCGGAAGTTCATCTGGGACGCGATGCCAGTGGAAGTCGGCAACCAAACTGTTTTGGCAATGTCGTATTATCCCAACGAAGCCGAACCGTTGTGGAGTCAGTACAGCACCGAATCCATCGCTCACACGCTGGAAGTCTACGGTCGCTATTCGTTTGAATATCCCTACGAGGTCGCGATCAGCTTCAACGGTCCAGTCTTCGGAATGGAATACCCGATGATCTGTTTCAACGGCCCGCGTCCGGAAGAAGACGGCACGTACAGCACAGCCACCAAGTACGGATTGATCAGTGTCATCATCCACGAGGTTGGACACAACTTCTTCCCGATGATCGTCAACAGCGACGAACGTCAGTGGACGTGGATGGACGATGGGCTCAACACTTTCTTGCAATACCTGACGGAGCAAGAAAGGGAAGACAACTACCCGTCACGCCGTGGGCCACCAGAAAAGATCGAGATCGGAAGAGCGTC
>NZ_JBICHO010000164.1:0-5810 GCF_043100905.1 Rhodopirellula sp. JB055
CGCAATCTCGGGGAGCGTTTTGTTTCCACTGAAAAACAAAGCCACAGCGAAGATCACGGATACTCCCAAGGCATCAGTGTGGGAGACATCAATCAAGACGGATGGCCCGATTTGCTGATCGGAAACATTGGACTGAATCGGTTGCTACTCAACAACGGCGACGGAACCTTCCAAGACGGCTCGGAATTGATGCTCGGACAAGGCAACCGGTTCACCTCGTCGATGGCAATCGCGGACCTCAGTGGAGATGCCATACCGGATTTGTATGAGGTCAACTACATCGGTCTGAAGGATGCGTTTGCCCCACCATCGTACGATGCAAATGGACGGGAGTTGCTCGAGGGTCCGCTCAGCCAACCGCCTGAAGCAGATCATTGGTACCGCTGCGACGGGAAAGGACGCTGTTTTGGCCGTGAAATCCCAACTTCCACTGCCAAACCGGGGACAGGATTGGGAATTGTGATCACGGACATGGATGGGCAGGAAGGCAACGAGGTCTACGTCGGCAACGATGCCCGCCCCAATCATTTCTTCAAGTCCAAGCTCCATCCTTGGAAGGACATCGCCAGCATTCAGGGCGTTGCCAGCGGTCGTTTTGGTCGCTCGAACGCTTGCATGGGAATCGCGACCGGGGACTTCAACCGGGATGGTCGTTTCGACATGCACGTCAGCAATTTCTATGGCGAATACGACAATC
The DNA here is from genome assembly GCF_043100905.1 of Rhodopirellula sp. JB055. NCBI lineage: Bacteria > Pseudomonadati > Planctomycetota > Planctomycetia > Pirellulales > Pirellulaceae > Rhodopirellula > Rhodopirellula sp. JB055. The sequence continues at coordinate 698 of NZ_JBICHO010000164.1, forward strand.
TATTTTTGCAAAGCGAAAGCGGTACGTTTCGTGATGCCTCGCCAAGCTATCAGTTGCCCGCACTGAGCAAGTCCAACGTCGGTTTCGGATCCAAAAGTCTCGATGTGGATCGCGACGGTTGGTTGGATCTGATGACAACCAATGGCCACATCGCCGATCAACGACATCTCGGCGAACCGTTTCGTCAACAGCCGCTGCTGATGCACAATCAAAAGGATCGCTTCGACGCGGTGAGCACGCACGATCCGTCGAGCTACATGGCGGGATTGTACCTGGGACGCGGTTTGGCAAAACTGGATTGGAATCAAGACAGGAAAATGGACTTGTTGGTCACACACCTCGATCACCCGTCGTCGCTTCTGGAATTCAGCAGCGGGTTGCTCGGTCACGGATTGCAACTCGAGCTGGTCGGCGTGCTGAGTGAACGAGATGCGATTGGAGCCCGGGTCACTGTACAAGCCCGACACGGCGTCCAGGCTGACTGGGTCACCGCTGGCGACGGCTACCTTTGCACCGACGAGGCCGTGCTGGAATTCGGGTTGGCGGATTGCGATGTCGCACAGCAAATCCAGGTTCAGTGGCCCAGCGGCACGGTTCAGACATTCGAAAACGTCCCCGCCAATCAACGCTACCTCGTCATCGAGAACGCCTCGCGATTGCACACTCGTTGAAGTGGCCTCCGCCACCATCGTCATCAACCAAGTCGTGCAGTTTTTGAGTGCAGTGACAGCAGTGTCCATGGTGACGGCTCGTCGACTCAGGCCTCAACGACGTTTCAACGCATGGCGGATAAGCACTCCTGCCCGTCCGAGTCAGCCAAGGCCCCCATCACAACCCGACGCGTCAGCGAGGGACTGCCCCAACTCCCACGACGGCCCCATCCGGGGCGAACCCCAGACGTCAGCCACCATCCATTTTTCGAACATCCCGAGCGGACACAAGTGGATCTGAACTCACTGCCAAAAGCCGTCGCTCCGCGACTGAAGCCAAGGCGTCGCACACCTTCCCCCCAAAACTTCGTTTTTGGGAGAGGTTCTCAAAGGCAGAAAACTGCCTGCCTCTAACATGCAGCGACTGCAAATCAGTTCGGGCTCTTGTTCACTCTCCGGTGACAACATGCATGCAATTTTGGACGGTCTCCGTGCAATCGGCACAGCACGTGCAAAGTACACGGGTGTCACTTCAACCTGCTTCAAGGAGCACACCCATGTCCAAGTCAGACGTAATGATCAAAGATGAAGCCATGCACCACGACCATCGTCAGTGGGAAAGCGATGTCTCGATGTGGCGCGATGACATCGAAATTTGGCAACAAGGTCATCAAAACGCGTTGAAAGAACTCAACCGCATCGCTGAACGACTGACCGAGCACGCTGCGGCACTCGAAAATCATGTGGACCAACTCGATTCGCACGAAGCCGCTACACTGCAGCACGAGCACGTCGTCGCCGCTGATTTCAAAAATGAAACCGAACCCTCGGCACATTCCACAGCGGAACACGTCAAGGAAGCCACGCGTCATCAACACTTGCGTGACGCTCATGAACGCATGAAAAAACACCACCACACCGTGATGGCACACATCGCGATGCTCAAGGCCACTCTCGACGCGGCGGTTTAAAACCTCACGGCGGAGAGTCGAATGAAAGAATGAATCGAACCGATGGAACTGATCGAAGTCCCGCAACTGATTCGCAACGCGGATCGTTTTCGCGAGGTCGTCACGACTCTCGCCCGCCACGGGTTGGCAGACTGGATTTCAGGAGTTCCGTCGGTTTGGCGTGAGCGTTTGCGAGTGGGACGTGATGACGAATCACTCACCACCCCGCAGCGCATTCGCGTCGCAATGACGGACCTGGGAACCACCTTCATCAAACTTGGACAAGTTCTCAGTACACGCGAAGATTTGGTGGGTCCCGAACTGGCGCGCGAGTTTGCACAACTTCGAGCCAATACGCCCAGCGACCCTCCCGACGCGGTCATTGCGATGATCGAGACCGAACTGGGAGCTAGCATTGACGAACTCTTCTCATGGTTCGATCCAGTCGCCATGGCTTCCGCTTCGATCGGACAGGTTCACCGGGCGACCACGCTCGATGGATTGGACGTCGTCGTCAAGGTTCAACATCCCGGCATCGAACGGCGGATCGTCAATGATTTGCAGATCATGCAAAAACTGGCAGAAATTGCCGAACAACAATCCACGCGACTGCAGCAATATCGCCCCGTTGAAACCATTCGAGAGTTCCAAAGATCGTTGATTCGGGAATTGGATTTCCATCGCGAACTGAAGAACATGACTCGGTTTCAAAAGAACTTCGCGGACGAACCGAAGGTCCACTTCGCAACGCCGTATCCCAAACTGAGTTCCCGTCGGGTTCTCACGATGGAACGCCTTCAAGGGGTCAGCGTCTCTGACAAGGAGGCTTTGGAATCGTCCGGTGCCGATCTGACGGCGGTCGCGATGTGCGGCGCGACCGTGTTCCTTGACATGATTTTCCGGGATGGTTTCTACCACGCTGATCCGCACCCAGGAAACCTAATGATCCTTCCGAGCGAACCTCAACCGGATCAGCCCAATTGCCCACCTCGAGTCGGGATTCTCGATTGTGGAATGGTCGGTCGCATCGACAGCGGTCTGCGGGACGACTTGGAAGCCGCCTTGATCGCGTCGGTGACCAGCGATGCGGCGAGCATCACCGAGATTGTCGTGCGTTTAGGACAGGTCCCAATGGATTTCGATGAGCCCGCTTTGGTCTCAGAAATTCAAGACATGCTGGATGATTACGCCGACCAAAACCTGCGTGACTTTGACGTTACCGCGTGCCTGCAAGACGTCATTCGAATCATTCGCGAGCATCACATCTACTTGCCCGCCAAAGTCGCCATGCTTCTCAAAGTCCTGGCAATGCTCGAAGGCACTGCACATCAACTGAACCCTGATTTCAGTCTCGCGGAACTGTTGCAACCTTACGGGCAACAAGCGATGAGTCGACGGTTGTCACCCCGGCGTGTTTACGAACGCATGAAATCGCGGGTGAATGAGTGGGAGCATTTCCTCAGCATTCTTCCAAAGGACTTGGCCGATGTGCTCCACAGTTTGAAACAGGGCAACTTTGACGTTCATCTTCAACACCGTCGTCTGGAACCCGTCGTCAATCGACTGGTCATGGGAATTTTGACTGCCGCGTTGTTTGTCGGTTCCGCTTCGCTTTGGAGCAGTGGTGTGTCGCCTCAGTTGTTCGGCGTCTCCGTCCCAGGTTTGCTCGGGTGTTCGCTTGCGGTCTTCATGGGCGTGAGACTCACCTGGCAAATCTCCAGAGTGAGATAGAATCCGTTATGTGGAAGCACGCCCATGACCGCGGCGCACACTCACCGTCGCAGAATCAAAACCGGGCAGTGTGCTGCACGGACGACGTGTTCTGCCACGGATCCCAGCAGCAAGCGTTTCACTCCGCTACGACCGTGTGACGGCATCACGATCAAATCGATCTTGTGATCGGCGGCGAATCGAGGGATGCCTTCGGTAGGGCTGTCCACCGCCGTGAAGAGCTGAATCCCATCGAATTCAGCGGCGTGAAAGGACTCTTTCATTTCCTTCATTGCCGACACCTCGTGTTCAGCATCCACCTTGGCGGCTCCTTCCCAATTGAATGTTCCGCCAGCCATTCCGCCTCCCAATTCGTAGCCGCCGTTGTCGTCCAAGCCGTACAGTTGGGCGGGATCGACCACATGCAAGACGAACACGTTCTCGTTCTTCCCGGCGATCTTGACCGCCGTTTCAACTGCGTCCTTGGATTCGTCAGAGAAGTCGACCGGAACCAAAATTTTGCTGTTTCCAAAGTAGTTCATGCTGTGACTTCCTTTACAAAGTGATCCGGTCGAATGACGCCGGGATACCGGAGGCTCCGATGCAGTTCCAATACCAAATCATAACACCACCAAAACGACACAGGACAATGTGCACTCGGCGCCCAACATGTCCATGGATGCACACATGCGTTTGCAAGCGTCTGTGTCAGCCGATGCGCAAAGAACAGTCAAAAGAACGTGATCCGTCGGGGCGTTTTTCTTCTGGTTGCACGTGGGAGCAAAGACGTTTGGCAAAACGATTCAAATGCCGAAACACTACCGATACCAGATTCACATCCGACTGTGTTCGCGGCATGAGGTTTGCCATCCCTCTTGGATACCCAACGGTTCCAACTCAAACAAAAACAGGAGTGCAGTCATGTCGCTTACAAAACAAATGCTTCGCGTCGGTTTGGTCGCAGTCGCCGTCATCGCCGCTTCGGCTGGTCCAACGGCCAACGCGGAAGACAATGCCAAGATCGATGGCAGCGGACAAAAGGTGGTCGTCCATCTGTCTCACTTCACCGATGATCTGCATCGCTGCTTCATGGCTGTGAAAGTTGCCAACCTGATGCAAGACTATGGCGCCGACGTGACCCTGTTTGTTGACTTGGAGGGTGTCCGAATCGCGGAACGAAAACAAGAACTGAAGTTCAATTGGGGACCTGATTCACCATCGTTGGCAGAGTTGTACGAGAAGTTCGCTGCCGGCGGAGGCAAAGTGCTTGTCTGCCCTCACTGTGCCAAGTCAGCGCACATCACCGATCCCGGTCTCAAACGCAATGCGGACATCGCGACACTTCCGATGCTTGGCAAACTGCTGATCGAAGCCGACAAAGTCATGGACTACTGATCCGCTGCTGGACCGACGAGCTTGAGCGCTGCAATTCGGCAGGGAGATCGCTGTTAACGGTGGTCCATCTTAGTTGCATCGAGATGCGTTCCACCAAGGACCTGGACGTTTGGTCCCGGCTTGCATTTTGGGAGTCGCTGGACAACCTTCTGGGGAAACGGCTTGCCAGAGCGATCTTTTGACGCTTTGAAGAGTGGCGAGCAGCGTTCCGCCATCTTGCTCACCCCGCTTCGGTCGCACGCCAAACGATGCGACACTCCCAAGTGACATTTGAATGAATTCCAACGATCTCCCCGCATCAAAACCGATTCGCCGTTCACGAAAAGCCCGCAGCAAAGTGCTGATGTTTCTGCGGCGAGTTCATCTCTATGTCGGACTGTTTCTTTTGCCGTGGGTGTTTTTGTACGG
>NZ_JBICHO010000165.1:0-3734 GCF_043100905.1 Rhodopirellula sp. JB055
CCCTGTTTTTTGGTGGTTTTGTCTGCTGTTTGCGCTGTCTTTTGTTTTTCTTTTTCCTGTGTTGTGGGGTCCGCCCCCCCCCCCCACGACGCTAAAAACAAGTCGTGACAGACCGCAAGAAGCTTATGCCTCAGTTGCTAGCGAGCTTGTGGCGGGATGATGTCGGCGAACGAGTCGATCTTGGCTTGTAGCTTACTTAGGACCGCCTTTTGATCGTCGGTCAAGGATTGCAACGCAGCCTTTTCGTTGCGATCCATCTCTACGTCGAAGAACGAGCCATCGCCATACAGTTTGTAGCGTTGGTTGCGAGCAAATTCGCGTGCCTTCTTCGGACGCCCGTTTCGTTCGTACCACATGAACATCGACTCGCGTCCCTGTCCCTCAGTGCCACCCAGCACCGGCAGAAAGCTCTGGCCATCGATTGGCAATTTCGCGGGAACTTCAGCACCTGCGACCTCACACATCGTCGGCAGAAAATCACTGAAATCGATGATTTGTGAGGTCACGCGTCCCGGCTGGATCGCGCTTGGCCACTTGGCGATGCAAGTCACATGGTTACCCGCGTCGACCATCTCGCCTTTTGCACCGACGACTTTACCAAACCGCGTCTGGGTGACGATCGGTTTGTCGGTGCCGTTGTCTCCAGTGAAAATCAGCAACGTGTTTTCGCGAATTCCGAGCTCGCCCAACTTGCGATCGATTCGGCCGACGATCTTGTCCACGTAAGCCACCATGTCGCCGAAGTACTCCGGTCGGCCTTTGTAAGTCTTTGAGCCGTGTGAGGTGGGATCCCAATCTTCCGAATCCGGCGTGGGACAAAACGGGCAATGAACCAACGTCATCGGGTAGTAAGCGAGGAACGGCCGGTCACGATTCGTTTCCATGAAGTCGCAAAGGAAGTCCGCGAATAGGTCGGACGAGAACTCGCCTTCGTCGTAGTTCTCTTCTGTTCCATTTCGTTCGAGTCGCGGGTTGGGATAGCGGGTGTCTCGTTTCTCGTTGTCCATTCGTCCGCGGGTGTGTTGCCACAGCAAAGACTTCTCGAACCCAAAGTGCTGTGGCGAATCCAGTTCGTTTCCCAGTTGCCACTTGCCCGCGATGCAGGTTCGGTACCCGGCGGACTTCAGCAGGTGAGCGAACGTGGTTTGCTTGCGGTCGAGCATCCCAAACTTCACATAATTTCGCTTGTTGGTCATGCCGGTCATCAGCTTGACTCGCGACGGTGTGCAAATGGGCTGGGAGTAACAGTGTTCGAACCGCAATCCTTCATTGGCAATCCGGTCGATGTTGGGTGTTTGATAGTCGAGCGAACCGTTGGCACCGATGCATTCAAACCCCATGTCATCGGCCATGATCAGCACAATGTTGGGCCGGTCGCCGGTGCGCTGCGGGCTAGGTTCCTCAGCCGGGATTGGTGCTGCTGTGAAGACCAACGAGCAGGTGATGATGGCAAGTGTGGACCATGGTTTTCGCTTGGGCGTCTTGTTTCTTGAGGCAGTGTTTCCGCTCATCGATTGCAGCTTGGTTGGAGGTCACTTGGTTCGAAAGATTCGCATCACACCTGTCAAAAGAGCCACTCCGCCGAGTGCCGGGGCGATGGCCAGGATCAGCCGAGGTTGAGCGGCGACCACGACGATGCCGATCACGCCGGCGACCGCCAATCCAGGAGGCAGCCATCTCGCGGGACGCTTGAGAGAGTCCCAGGCCAACCACAACGCTCCCAGCACCAATCCGACACGCAGTAGCGCCGCGGTCACGAAGGCATGGGTCGACGCTGATCCCAGTGTTTCTTCGCCGATGCCGGCGAAATAGAACGTTCCTCCCAGGCACAGCATGACTGCCGAGAGGATTCCGATGACATTTCGCCGCCACGAGCGCTCGGGTGTCGAAGCGGAAGTGTCCACCGGTTCACGTTTTTTCCCGCTCTCTTCACGCGAAGTTTCCACCGCTGCGGCGATTATCTTCAGTGCAATGCGTGAATAGTTTGGCATGGCCACCCTGGGCGGGAATCTCGGAGGAAAGCAATTCCTGGAGTATACTGACAATCCGCTGCAAGTGCCCCCGCAATCCGCGGGTCGTGCCCCAGCATCGCCCCCGTTCAGCATGAATTTGCTTTCCCCCCCAACCAAACAATCCATCGAATGATGAAATCCTTTTGGCTCACGTCCCTCCGTCGTGCTCGTCCTAACTCCTGCGCGATGGCTTTCCTGATCTTCGCCTGCTGTGGTCATGTCGCCACGGCAGACGATGCACCGAAACAACCGGCGCCTGCGAAGGCGGAGTCGCAATCGCCCGAAACCGAAATGCAACCGCTCTTCGACGGGAAATCGCTGAGCGGTTGGACCAAACCCTATGAATGGGGAAAGACGGAAGTGGTCGATGGTGAAATCCACCTGACTGCCGACAAGAAGTTTTTTCTGGTCACCGAGAAGGTTTTTCACGACTACGAGTTTGAGGGCGAGGTCAAACTCCCCGAAGGCAAGTCCAACAGTGGTTTCATGGCGCGTGGCCAAGTCAAACCGAACGAAGTCTTTGGCTACCAAGCCGAAGCCGATCCCACCGACCGTCGCTGGTCGGGCGGACTGTACGACGAACGCCGCCGGCAATGGCTCAATCCATTGTGGGAACAACCCGAGGCCCAAGCCGCCTTCGATCGCGATCGCTGGAACCGCTACCGTATTCGTTGCGTCGGCAACCACTTGCAGTTCTTCGTGAACGATGTCCCCACCACCGATTACTTCGATCCGGTCGATCTGAGCGGCCGAATCGGACTGCAGCACCACGGCGAAAAAGGCCAGACTTACCGCTTCCGTAATTTGAAAGTTCGCAACCTGGGCAGCCACGAGTGGAAGCCTTTGTTTGACGGCAAGTCATTGGACGGTTGGGAAACCGTCGGCGGTGGCACCTGGACCGTGGTCGATGGAATCCTGCAAGGCCGCGCCAGCAGCGAAGCCAACGAACCCAACGGCATGCTGTACAGCAAGCATCCGATGACCGATGGAACCTATCGGATCGAGTATCGATTCAAGAAGGGCGACAGCGGCTTCTTTGTTCGCAGTGAGATCATCGAGAACAAACCGTTCGTCAAAGGCGTTCAGTGCGAAATTGACAACTCCGATGAAGTTGGCGGCCTGTACCAAACTGGCGGAGCAGGTTGGTTGGTTCGTCCGCTGCACTACCTCGAAACCGGATTTCCCAAAGACCGTCATGCCGTCGTCAATCGATTTTGGAAACAAGCCCGGGAAGGTTTGCAACTCGACAAGAAACCTGTGGTTTCAGACGACGATGAAACGCCTTGGAACATGATGACCGTCAGCGTTCATGGTAAACGCATCGTCGTTCACTTGAACGATTGTTTGGCTGTCGACCATGTGGTGGAAGACTTGGCTGATTCCGGTGTGATCGCCCTGCAACTGCATGGCAACCAAGACCTCGAAGTCGACTTCCGCAAAGTCGAAATGCTGGTCCCAACCAGCGAAGAGTAGAGCTCAGCAGAGTTCGCGACGTAGGCCAGGTTCTACCTGGCGTTGGTGATTGGCCGTTGGATCTGCCCCGTCAAAAGAAGTCTGAATGGCGATCACGCCTCGCTTCTGCCGAAGCATCGGCGCGGGTGCCAGGTGAGACCTGGCCTACGAGCCTTGATGTGACGCACGTTGCAGTCCAGGTGTGAACCATCACGCGTTGGCGGCGGCCCAAGCGGCGAAGTTGGTGACGGTGTCGTCTTCGCGATTGCC
>NZ_JBICHO010000166.1:0-9145 GCF_043100905.1 Rhodopirellula sp. JB055
GGGGGGGGGGGGGGGGGGGGGGGGGGGGGGGGGGAGGGAGGTGGGGGAGAGGGAGAGAATTGTAGGGATAAGTACAAGGAGGAGTGGGGGGAGAGAGTGGGGGGGGGGCTGAAACAGCGGTGGGCAGGGGGGCGTCGGAGCCGATGGAGGGGTCAGTCATGCTGTCAATCAAGAAGGGGGGAAGATGCCGATTGTGACGATGGAGCAGAAAAAGACGCGAGAATCGGTTCTGCGGACCGCATCGGTTCGGCCGGCGTCAGTCTATTTCGATGTTCGCGCATGACAACTGAGTTCGTGAACGCCTGTGGGCTTTCTGGAGAGTGGTTGTGGGTCGATTCAGAGCTGCTTTGGCTGGAAAACCTGCCAAAACGGAGCTTTCCCATGGTGGGGTGGCAGTTTGACTCAGGTCGGCGGGGGCGGATCCTGCCAGGTGCTATGGGAGAAATTCGCGGGAAAAGCTACTCTGGACTGGTCGCAGGTCACTCGAAAAGGCTCCTTGGAGCCGGAAAATCATGGCGGTGTGGACTCGGCAACAGAGCGTCGTCGTTTCGCCACTGCGTTCAATGGATGGAATTGAATTTCATTGGGGGATTCTGGCGGCGAGCGGCTGCGTGGCGCATTTCGTGCTGCATGCTATCAGGGTGGAAGTGGATTCTGCCGTTGCCCGGCCTCGGATGAGGCGGTGTCGACCGAGAGTCCGCTCTTTGCTGATCACTGAATTTACTCGCCGGCGTCCGTCGGCATTGATGGAACGACGACTCATGTCTTTAGCCGGTCCGATGATCGATCTTCGCCGCTACGCCGACCGCGAACACTTGTTGCTGGCATCCTACGCGATGCACAGTTCTGACACGGCGGGGCGAATTCATCCGGAAGAACCGCACGCTTACCGAGGTCCCTACGGACGCGACCGTGACCGCATTTTGCACAGCAGTGCGTTTCGACGGTTGTCGGGCAAGATGCAGGTTTTCACGGGCGAGATGGGCACCTACCACCGAACTCGTTTGACGCACACGTTTGAAGTCGCGTCGGTGGCCCGCACATTGGCTCGAGTGTTGCGACTGAATGAGGATTTGACCGAGGCGCTTGCATTGATGCATGACATCGGCCACCCGCCATTTGGACATTGCGGCGAAGACGTGCTGTCGGAATGCATGCGTTCGGTCGGCGGTTTTTCGCACAACCAATTTGCGCTGACAATCGTTCAAGAGTTAGAGCAACGCTATCACGCGTTTCCAGGGTTGAACCTGTCCCAGGAGACTCTGGCCGGACAGGACACCCGGGCGCACAAGGCCGAGGCCGCGGTGGGGCATGCACCGTTGTTGGAAGTTCAGATTGTGGATGCGGCGGACTCGATCGCGTACGACGCTCATGACATCGACGACGCTTTGCAAATGGGACTGCTGTCGATCGACGCGCTGTCCGAACTGGCGATTGTCCGTCGCACCTTGCAGCGTGTCCGCGAAAAAGCGGGGCAGTTGCCGGTGGGGCCGCTGCGTCAATTGTTGGTGCACGAGCTGATTGATTTGCAGGTTGGCGATCTGCTGCATGTTTCGATCGAGCGGTTGCAGAACGTGGAGGGCTTGTCCGCCGACGCGGCCTGCCAAGCGGGAGTCCGCGTGGGGCATTCGCAAACGATGGCGTCGGAACGAGCCGAACTGGAAAGCTTTTTGTTCGAGGCGGTCTATCGGCACGCTCGGTTGATGCCGGTTCGCGAGGCGGCGGCTGATCGGGTGCACACCTTGTTCGAGGCTTTGAAGCGGAACCCCGATCGATTGCCGATGCGGTTTCGGCGGCGACTCGAACACAAGCCCAGGGAACGGGTGGTTGGTGAGTACCTGGCAGGCATGACGGACCGGTTCTGCGATCAGCAATTCTTGGTGTTGCAGCAATCGATGAATGGGCCCTTGTCGGATTGGTGAGCCGCTGAGAACCGTGATTGGTGCACCGAGTGGGCATTCAAACGACTTCGGTTGGCGATGCGACCTGAACACATGGTGGCTTCTGCCAGTCAGTTTGCGTGGATGGCAGCGGTTTTTTGTTGTCTTTCTTGCGTAAAACGCCGTGTTTTACGGTTCAAACGAACCCCCTGGGCGTTCCAGCGGTAGCATCTACACTGAGAGCCTCTCTTTCCGTCCCCCGTTTTTGCTGAAGCGGCGTTTTGATCAACGTCGCACCCACCATGGCACTGATTGTCCTGCGATTTATCTTTTTGCTGTGCGCCGGAGGCGTATCGGCAATCATCAACACTTCCCTGCCCAGTGGTGGATCAGAGGCTTTGCCGTGGTTGACCTTCGTCGCCATCATGGGACTGGCAGTGGGCATCGTGGTGCTGGACATCTATGTCCCGCGAAAACGGATCGACACGATCACCTCGGTTTATTTCGGGGTTCTGGTCGGTGTGCTGCTAACGTTCATTCTGACAATCGCTGCGGCACCGTTGATCGAGCTGACCAGCAACCTGCGAGTGTTCCAGTTGGTGGTCGGTTTGGTGCTGTGTTACGTCTGCACGTCGGTGTTGTTGCAAACCAAAGATGACTTTCGGTTTCTCATTCCCTATGTGGAATTTGTCCGCGAAGTGAAAGGGTTCAAACCGTTGGTGCTGGACACCAGTGTGGTCATCGACGGCCGCATCGCAGACTTGGTCGCCACCGGGGTTTTCGACAACCAACTGATCATGCCGCGGTTTGCATTGAGCGAACTGCAGGCGATTGCAGACAGCAGTGACAAATTGCGTCGCACGCGCGGTCGGCGTGGACTGGACGTGTTGAATCGTTTGCGAGCTGACGAGAACGTGGATTTGCAGATCTTCGATCGCGAATTGCCTGAATTGGCAGGACAAACGGTCGACTTGAAACTGGTCTTGTTGGCCAAGCACCTGGAGGGCAAAGTTGTCACCGGCGATTACAACCTGAATAAGGTCGCGAAAGTCCAAGGCGTTCCGGTCATCAATCTCAACGAGATCAGCAATTCGTTGCGACCGGTGTTCTTGCCCGATGAGTCATTCCGGTTGCGAATCATCAAACCCGGTGAAGGGCCTGAGCAAGGCATTGGGTACTTGGACGATGGCACGATGGTGGTGGTCGAAGGTGGCCGTCACAAGATCGGACAAGAGATTGATGTGCGAGTGACCAGCACGCTGCAGACCAATGCTGGCAAGATGATTTTCACCAAAGTCGACGGTCGCTAAGACCAGTCATCGATCGGCCTGAAAGACAATTGCGTCGCGGCGATGGTCCATCGCGACGCCCAGGGGATTCAACGCGAATTCCCAAACGATCTCTCTGAATTTGCTCTTAAGAAACCAGACATGGCAAAAAAGAAAACAGCGCCCAAAGTATTCGAATACGTGGAGCCGATCGGCGATCGGGTGCTAGTCCGAAAAGACGAACCCAAGCGAGAAACGCGAGGCGGGATCGCGCTTCCCGATGCGGCTGAGATCCCAACGATCACGGGTCGGATCGTGACGATCAGCACCGTGGTTGAAAACGACGACGAGTTGCCTCTGCGGCAGTACGACAAAATCCTGTTCCACCCTAAGAACGCGATTCCGGTGGATTTGGAACACGACAATCAGTTGTTTGTGGTTCCCGTGGATGACATCGTTGCCGTTTTTCGACGCGAATCCCCGGAAGAGTGAGTCGCGTCGGCGGATACCTTGGCCGCCGTGGTGACTTCGTCGGGATCACCTGCTGTGCTCGACTACGAAACCAGGCCTTCGGTGACGCTCATGAAGACGTCTTCGAGCGTCGGGTCGCGGTCATAAAACGATCGCATTTGAACGCCTTGAGCGATCAGGTGATTCAGCAACGTCGCCAATCCCGCGTCGTCGGTTTCCAATTCGGCGATCACGCGATCGGGACGCAGTTCCAGGTCTCGTAGCGCGGGGCTGCTTCGCAGGATCGAGATCCCGGCTTCGGCGTTTTCGGTGAAGGCAATTTCGACCGTTCGATTGCGACGGATTTTGCGATACACCTGATCGATGGGGCCGCTCATCAGCAGTTGGCCTCGCTCGATGATTCCGATCGAGGTGCAACAGTCAGCCAGTTCAGTCAGGATGTGGCTGCTGATCAGAATGGTTTTGCCCATCCGACGCAGTTCTTTCAAAAGCGCTTTGACTTCCACTCGGGCTCTCGGGTCCAAGCCGCTGGCCGGTTCGTCCAAGATCAGCACGGGGGGATCGTGCACCAGGGTTTTGGCCAAGCACAAGCGTTGCTTCATCCCCCGTGACAGCCCGTTGACGAAATCGTCTCGTTTGTGACCCAGGTCCAGCAGTTCGAGCACGTTGTCGATGATCGGTCCGCGTTGTGAGCGGGAGATGCCGTAGGCGACGGCAAAGAAGTCCAGGAACTCCCACACTCGCATCCCGTCGTAAACACCAAAGTTGTCGGGCATGTAACCAATCGCTCGACGAACCCCCATGGGATCGTTCATCACATCGCAACCGGCCACTTCACCGCGTCCGCGAGTGGCTCGCAGCAGCGTTGCCAAAAAGCGAATCGTGGTGCTCTTGCCTGCCCCGTTGGGACCGATGAACCCAAACGTTTCACCGGCGTCGATTTGAAGGTCGATGGATTCCACCGCAGTGAATTCACCGTAATCTTTGCCGAAACCTTCCAGGGTGATCATGGTGCTTCCTTCGAGGCGTCTGGTTCTTCGATGGTGGATAAGTTCGGCGATTCTTGCTGGCGGTTCTGCTTGTCTTCTTCCAGTTCGGTCGTGCGAGGTTGGAAGTCTTCCGCCAGGTTTTCGTCGGGCTGAGGCGAAGGCAGGGGCGGGTATTCCAAGTGTGCCAGGACGATCGTGTCAGCGTCCACTTGGTTGCACCGGGGCGAGATTTCTAAACCTCCCCAAGCGGGGCTCTCGTTCGCATCGGCTTGCTCAGGAGGGATGCTGGCAAGTCGTCCGAGCAAGCGGGTCGTGCCCGGTGGAATGAGGGTGCTTGTCAGGATTCGCTGCATGCACAGCCCGACTCCCGAATCCATGTCGGAAGGGACGCGGATTTGCTCCGCCGGTTGATAAGACAGTGACGGTGATTCGCCTGGCGAGACGCCTCCCAGAACCGCGATCTCGATGTCGGAAGTGGCGTTGGCTCCTGGCAAACGTCGGATGACGTAGACATCCGACAGATCCAAGTTGGAGTCGTTTTGCAGCTTGCTTCCGTCTGGGGAGAGCGAGAGCGATCCGCCGATCGGGACCATTTGCTCGGTGTGCACGGCGCCGAAGGAGTTGCTGCCGACCGCGATGCCATCCAATCGCGGTCCTGCGTCAAAACCAAGTTGAAGTGTCAGGTCATCGGAGTCGAACATATTCGCGTTGCGTGAGTCGGTTTTCCGAGACGTCAGCATGGTGATTGCGGCGTCAGGAGTTTCGAATTGGACGGAGTAGTTGCTGGCCAAGGAGTTGTAAAGCGCGATCGTGCGAGTCAGGTGCCCGCGATCGTGTTCCCGTGGGATTTCCAAGAACGCCAATTCGTTGCGACTGCGTGCGAAGCCCATGTCCAGTTGCGCAGCACGCGCGATCATGAAGGCGCCCACCAGGGCAATGGGGATCATTGCGAGCCAAGCCCACTCGAGTCGCCCCATCCATCGGAAGATGGCGTAGTTCAGTGGAATCAAAACGATCAAGTAGATCAGCAGGCTCTTGATCACCAAGGATGAATCGGGAATGGTGACTCCGATTCGTTGTTGCAGCGAGTTTCGAAACGACGTCATCACGGGGCTGTCGTCTTTCCAGCCGCCCACGCCGCTGACCGGGTGCAGCAAGGTTTCCGGTTCCAGTCGGTTGCGGTAATCGTTGGGGGTGCGGAGTGGGGCGCTCTCCGTATCGCTGGGCGGTTTGATGGTGTCTGATGCCGCCTCGCTGGGAGGTGTTCCCAATCGCATGTCACGTGCGAACAGTCGAAATCGCGAGTTGATGGATGGCGGAACGTCTTCCAACGTCATGCCCACCAGCTTTTGTTCGAATGACGGCAGGTTGAGAGTGGCAGCCATTTCTTCCTCGGCCACCGTGTCAATTTCGTCCTCGATCAGGAATGGTCCAGGGCTGATTGGGCGATACGAGTCGACTGCCGAGCAACGTCGTGGCGGTCGGCCGAGCACGGCACTGTTGAAGAAGCTGTCGTAGGATTTCCACGCGGTCATCCATTCGCTCAGCAGGTCAACGCGGCTATGAACGATTCGTCCACGCCCAATTTGTCGCTGGTAGACCAGGTCGCCGTCACCCAGAGACGTTGCCTCGGGAGCAGGTTGGCCAGCCACTGCCACGGTGCTGTTGTCGTTGGTCAATCTGGCTTGGATCGCCGGCAGGGATTTGTCGGTGGCGACTTGGTGTGATTTTAAGAAGGCAATCGCGTTGTCGCTGTTGATTTCTTCATTGCCGTCCGCCTGAATCGGCAGTAGCGATTTCAGTTGTGTGTCTTCGATCGCGTCCGTTGCCGACGGACCGTTGACCACCAAGGTGCCACCGAAGTGCACCCAATCCAGGATCGCGTTTCGTTGTCCGGGTGTCAGGGCGGACGATGTCAGATCGTCCCAGAACAGAACCGCGGTGGAGGTCCAATCCAACATCGTTTCGGACAGTGGCAAGACGCCTTGGGTGGGCGGGATGACGACGCGGTAGTTTTCTCGCGGGCGATAGTATTCGTCGATGGCTCGCAGTGGTTCGACCCAGTCGGATGTTTGCAGCCGCGTGAATCGCTCGGACCGTTCGGTCAGCACCACAAAGAAGAAAGACTGGGTTGGCAGTGCGGCAAAGCTGCTTGGTCGAAGCGGTACGGAGGAACCGCTGCGGGAGGAAATGAAATCGCCGTCCAGTTCGATGCCCGTTACCAGCTTGCCTCCAGCTTCGGGGGCGAGGGCTCGAGTTTCCAGTTCGCGGCGTTGGCCGCGTGGCAGCACAGCGGGCCGGCGGACTTGGAAGGGTTTGCCGATTGTTCGAGCGGAGGCTTCTTCCAGGTCTTGTTCGATTTGCTCCTCGACCGCGAGGTCGGTGAACGCGTCGACCGGGCGAGTGATTTTCGTTTCGGTTTGGATCGCGCCGCGTTCGTCTTCGTGGTTGCTCTTCAACGCAACTCCGGCCGCGAACCAGTGGCCCGGTTTGATGGCACCGTCTTTGGCGCCTTGGGTTCCCGCGTCGGGGCGGGTGGCTGGGAAAGCTTTGGCGGAGCTGATCGTGAAGGGGGGGAGTTTCTGCTGCTCAAGTTCTTCTTTGAGGTCCGCCTGTTCAGTTTGGCGGCATCCGTCGCAGCCAGCGAGCAGAGGCACCAACATCAGCCACGCAAACCACTGCCATGGATTGGGAGGCGATGCTGGTTTCATCATGGGGTCTCAATCGAGAGGGGATGGAAGCGGAGAGGGCTCGAAGGCGTCCTTCACCATCCCATTACCATATTGGATTCGATCGCGATGCGGGCTTGTTCGAGGTCGCAACCGGTTTCCATTCGGTACAAACGAATCGCGTTGACTTTGTCGCCCGCCGATTTGCTCAGGCATTCGCGAGCCGTCATGCACGGGTCGAGTGTGCGGTCGGTCAGTCCCAAGGCGCCTTTGCTGATCACCCAGGAATCGCGGGGGCGTTTGGTGAGCCTCATCAGCTCGTCTTCTGGGTAGGCGTCATCGACGACTTCACGAGCCGCGTCTTCGTTTTCAGCCCAAGTGATGATGATATGGGCATCCGTTTCAATTTCGAACAAAGGCATGGTGGAGACGTTCGTTGGAGGGAGAGGAGCCGCGACGCAGCATGCGTTTGCTGGACCTACATCCTAGTCCACGTCGCGACCGGGCTGTAGGTCCTTGGGCCGTTTTGCTTCCCGCCGTCGCCGAGGGCGGTTAGAGTGGTCGCCGTTTTGCTGTCTCTCCCTCCGCAACCTAGGAATTGCCGTGAAGTGTTGGAACCGACTCGGTCGAAAGCTGTTGGTAACCCATTTGGTGTTTTGGACTGCGTGCGTTTTGACGTGCTCGATTGTGAACGCCGAGGGTCACCAGGATTTCGTTGAGTTGTCGGATGGCAAGTCCTTCGCCGGCTGGGAGCACGGTGGGAACTGGCGAATCGAAGACGGGGCGTTTTTTCGTGCTGCTGGCGGTGGGCCGCTCACCTACAAACGCAGTCCCGTTCCGGATGACTTTGAGCTTCGGTTCGAATGGAAGGTCTCCAAGGGGTGCAACAGCGGAGTGTATTACCGGCCGGGGCAAGTCGAGTATCAGGTGCTAGACAATGTGGGCAGTCCGTATGGAGAAAACCCGCGGCAAGCAGCAGCTTCATTGTTCTTCTGCATGGCGCCGTCCAAGGATGCGACGCTTCCCGTGGGTGAGTGGAATCGTGGGCGGGTGGTCTGCAAAGGGACCGTGATTCAGCATTGGCTCAACGGTCAAAAGGTTCTGGACTTCGACTACACCGATCCAAAGTGGGCAGAGATGGTGGAGTTATTGGCCATCCGGGGCGGCGATCTCACTGGTCGTGGAGGCGAGCTTTGGCTGCAGGATCACGGTCAACCGGTTTGGTATCGCAATCTGCGTTGGCGAGAGATTCCAGACGATGAGCTCCTCCACCCGTCGCCTGATTTTGAGCCGATGGCGATTCCATCGGGGGCATTGGCGAAGGAGCAGAAGCGTGTGCAGGCAATGCTGGAAAAAGCAAAGTCGAAGTGAGGCCGCGAGCGGAGGCGGCGAGAGTAGAACAGTTGTCCCCAACTGTTCGCGTGTTGGGGGGGAAATGTCGAGTAGTGTTGCGCGATCGCGATCGATTTTAACGACGGGGCTGCCGAGTGGCCTGTTGATTGCATCCTAACCCGACGCGTCAGCGAGGGACCACGTGCCATTGCAACGAGTCGGTGGGTCCCTCGCTGACGCGTCGGGTTGTGAATTCGAGCAAGTCGACAAACCGCTCGTCGTTGGAGAATGGCGCAGCGGGACAATGGAGGGCAACTGTTCTACTCTGTTTCGAGTTGGACTTTGGCGGAGCGAGAGTAGAACAGTTGTCTTCAACTGTTCGCGTGTTGGGGCGGAAACTTCGAGTCGTCGGGGGCGATCGATTTTGCCGACGGGGCTGCCGTGTGGCCTGTTGATTGCATCCTAACCCGACGCGTCAGCGAGGGACCGCGTGCCATTGCAACGAGTCGGTGAGTCCCTCGCTAACGCGTCGGGTT
>NZ_JBICHO010000167.1:0-10190 GCF_043100905.1 Rhodopirellula sp. JB055
CGTCAATACCCGCGGTTCTATGAGTGGAAGTACGACAGCGACTACGACGGTGAAATGGCGAAGTATCATCAACAAGTCCATGGAATCGACGTTGCCCTGGGGATGATTCGAGACGAACTCAAGGCACAAGGCGTCGCCGACAATACCGTCGTGATTTACACCAGCGACAACGGCTATATCTGTGGTTCACACGGATACGGTTCCAAAGTGTTGCCGATGGAAGAATCCTCCCGTGTGCCGCTGATGATCTATGACCCTCGCAGTCCACTCAACGGCCAACAATATCGCTGCGACGAACTGACTGGGAACATCGATTTTGCTCCCACGATTTTGGAACTTGCGGGTCTGCCGGCCGAATCCAACATGGATGGCAAAAGCCTGATGAAGCTGCTGCGTTCACCAGAGCATGGCGGGCACGAACAAATGTCATTCATCAACGTGTTCGGCCCCCTGCCGACTCACAGCCTGACCTGTCTGACGAAACGCTACAAATACACTTACTGGTGGTACGGCGACGATCAGATGCAACCCACCGAAGAGCTGTTTGACACGCAAAACGACCCGTTGGAACTGACGAATCTGGCCAACGATCCGGAAAGCTCTGCCGTCTTGGAAACCATGCGGAAGCGATACGACGAAGAGGTCGCGAAATGGAAGCAGCAAGCCGTCGACTACAACGACTACCAACGCTATGGCACGCTGTTTGATCGAACCATCTCGATGGCCGACAAACAGCCGTTTCTCAAACGACAAGCGACACGAAAGGACCGATGAAGCAACGTTTGTAAACAAGTCTCCATGTCATCACACCCCGGAAACGCCCCACCGTGATCCGCTCTTTCATTCCCGGAACCATCCTCTTCATTGCCAGTCATTGGTTTCTTTGCTCATCGCTGGCTGATGCCGCTCCTCCTGCCTCGACAGCGACTGCGACACGGTTGCTGCAAAGGTTTGACGAGAACGCCAATGGGATCTGGGAGCAAAACGAAAATTCGCGTGCCTGGAACCGCTATCGAAAACTGGATGCAAATCAGGACCGGGAACAATCGATCGACGAACTTAGCCGAGAACAGCAGGCGTCTCTGGACACAGAGGGAGAAACTAAACTTGACCTCGTTTACAAAACGGTCGGGCAGAAAGAACTGTTGTTGGATCTCTATTGCCCCGCCGAATCCAGTGAGCTTCGAATTGATGATCGTTGTCCCCTGATCGTGTACACGCATGGGGGCGGATGGGCCGCTGGCAGCAAACAGGGCGCCGCCAAAGGTTCGTTCAAAACCGTGTTTGGGCGACTGCTGAAGCGAGGATTCGCGGTGGCGTCGGTGAACTATCGGCTGTGCAAGCCGAACTGTGGCGTGATGATGCGGGACTGCGTGATCGATTCGAAGGATGCGGTTCGCTATCTGGCTAAGAACAGCAAAATGCTTCGGCTCGATCCCACACGCTTCTTCGTCATGGGCGATTCCGCCGGCGGGCAGATCGCACAAATGCTTTTGCTGACAACACCGGACACTCTTCTGGGTGACGAAGCGTTGGCCGGAACGTCTTATCAAGTGCTGGCAGGAGTCTCGTGGTACGGACCCTGTGATTTTGAAAAGACAGAGCTATTCAATCATGACGACCGAGCCGACTTTCGTGATCGATTTGGACCTCGCATTCTGGGGTCAAATTCATCGGATGCGAACAAACTGGAACTCTACCGTGAGATGAGTCCGGTCAATTTCTTGCGTGCCGACAGCCCGTCGCTGTTGATGATCCAAGGCGACAAAGACACGACCATCCCGGTCAAGCACGCTCACCACATGAAACAAAAAGCGGATGCGATCAAGGCCCCCGTTGAAGTCATGATCATTCGGAACGCGGGGCACAATTGGCGAAGCGTCGACGCCAAGATCGATCCATCGCGAGATGCGATCGTTGACCGCACCGTGCAATTCTTCCTCGACCACCTCCCGAACTGATTCCTAACATGAAGACGAACTTTTCGATTTCGATAGCGTTCCTTTTCGGTTGCCTGCTGGCCGCGCAGTCGTTGGGATTGGCGGGTGCACACGCTGCTGAGTCAGCCCATCCCAACTTTGTGGTCTTCGTCGCCGACGACATGGGCTGGGGAGACTCCGCCACCTACGGCCACGAACGGATTCAAACGCCCAACCTTGATCGCCTGGCGTCTCAAGGTGTGAAGTTCACGCAGTGCTATTCCGCCTGCGGGGTTTGCTCACCTTCGCGTTCTGCAATTCTGACCGGACGGACACCGTATCGAAACGGTGTCTATCGACACTTGTCTGGAAATCACGAGGCTCATCTGCGTGCCAGCGAGATCACGTTCCCGGAGTTACTGAAAAACGTCGGGTATGAAACATGTCACGTCGGGAAGTGGCATTTGCTCTCAAGGCAGCAGTTCAGCAATCCGGAATTTCCCCATCCAAGCGAACATGGATTCGATCATTGGATGTGCACTCAAAACAACGCCAGCCCCAGCCACAAGGACCCGGACAATTTTGTTCGCAACGGCGAACCCGTCGGGAAACTCGAAGGATACTCGGCTCAGTTGGTTGCCACGGAAGCGGCACGCTGGCTGAAAGAAATCCATGATCCATCCAAGCCATTTGCCATGACGGTTTGGGTGCACGAACCGCATTCCCCCATCGCAACCGATTCGCGTTTTCAATCCTTGTATGAAGGACACGAAAACAGCAAGTACATGGGCAATATCACTCAAATGGATCACGCGTTGGGAATGGTGATGGACGCTTTGGACGCTGAGGAAGTTAGCGACAACACGCTGCTTTTCTTCACCTCGGACAACGGTCCCGTGCCTGCTTTTGGTGGAACGTCGGGCGGACTGCGCGGCAACAAACGCAACGACCATGAAGGCGGCATCCGCGTGCCCGGTGTCGCTCGTTGGCCAGGGCACATCACGCCCGGAACAGTCAGCGACATCCCGGTGATTGGCACCGATATTTTCGCAACGGTGCTGGACATCACCGGCATCCCGCAGCCTGACGACCGAACGATTGACGGCGTCAGCATGTTGCCCGCCTTCGAAGGCAAACCGGTCGAGAGGAAGATCCCGCTGTTTTGGCGAACACACGTTTCGCCTCCCGCTGATCGCGTGGCTCTCCGCATCGGTGATTGGAAATTGGTCGGCGACGAAACGCTCACCAAGTTTCAACTCTACGAGATCCAAACGGACTGGAAAGAAGAACACGACTTAGCCGTCGCGATGCCAGAGAAAACCGCAGCAATGAAAGACGAGCTGATGAAGGTCTGGCGGGGAATTGAATCCGAAGGCCCTGACCACTGGTGGAAGAACGAACGACAGAAACCAGCGCGAGGTGGAACTGTGAATTACTGAATCATTCGAAACCTTTCGTCCCGTGAACACCCAAGAACAAGCATCCCCATGAAATTCTCACCGACGTCACCGCTGTTGATCGCGTTCCTTCTGATGGCAACGCCCGCGATGGCGAAGACCGAACAAGTCGCCATGCCTGGTGCCACCGCGGAGGTTTACAAGACCGCTTCCGACGACGATCTGTACATCTACCGTTTCGACCCGGAAGGTCACGATCCAGCACAAGACCGACGACCGGCGGCGGTGTTTTTCTTTGGCGGCGGATGGAACGGAGGCACCGTGACTCAATTGGCACCGCAAAGTCGCTACCTCGCTTCTCGCGGCATCGTTGCTTTCGTGGCTGACTACCGCGTCAAAAGCCGCCAGAAGGTCACTCCCGACGCGTGCGTGGAAGACGGCAAGTCAGTCATCCGCTGGGTCCGTCAAAACTCACAGCGATTGGGCATCGATCCTGAAAAAATCATCGCGGGCGGCGGATCCGCAGGCGGGCATGTGGCAGCGGCAACCGGTTTCTGCGAAGGATTTGAAGCGGAGGGAGAAGATCATTCCGTCTCTTCCAAACCGAATGCGTTGGTCTTGTTCAACCCGGTTTACGACAACGCAATAGAGGGCGGGTATGGCTACGACCGGATCAAAGAGTGGTTCCCCGCGATCTCACCCGCTCACAACATCACGCCGGATGATCCACCCGCGATTGTGTTCCTGGGAACCAAAGACAAACACGTTCCAGTCGCCACCGCAGAAGCCTTTCGCGACAAGATGAGCGCCGCGGGTATCCAAACAGAACTCCATTTGTACGAAGGCCAACCCCACGGGTTCTTCAATCCAAAGCGAGGCGGGTTCAGCGACACGCTGGCCAAGACAGATCAATTCCTCGCGAAGCTTGGATACCTCACCGGTCCAGTCGACCATCAACGGATCGAGGCACTCAATGTCAAATGACCACCCCGCCATGCGGCACCTTTCGCCCAGTCACCTGATGCGTCTCGCAATCGTCGCCGGATGCTTTCTGTTGTCGTATCCCGCAACTGCGATGGCCGAATTGTCGGTCGCATCGCCGTTCAGCGACAACGCTGTGCTGCAACAAAAGATGCCGGTTCCGGTTTGGGGATCGGCTGATCCAGGGACCGCGATCACGGTCGATTTCTCTGGGCAAAAACAGCAGTCCGTCGCCAATGCCGATGGAATTTGGAAAGTGCAACTGAATCCGATGCCCGCCAGTGCAGAACCACAAACACTGCAGGTCTCCAGTTCCAACTCCTCGGTTTCCTTCACCAATGTTGTCGTTGGAGAGGTCTGGATTTGTTCCGGGCAATCCAACATGCAGTTCTCAACCGCGGCGGTTCCTGAAATCCAATCTTTGGCCGCCAGTTCAGAGAACATTCGATGCTTCGAAGTGAAACGAACCGTCGCGATGCCCGAGCAAGATCGCTTGGAAGGCGAATGGACGGAGCAACCGCCCAATAGCGCCGTCGCATTTTCGTTTGCTCACTTCTTGGAACAAGCCGGCGACGTTCCGGTGGGCATCATCCTGACGTGCTGGGGGAGCTCATCGATCGAAGCCTGGATGCCGCATGAGATGACCGAAACGGTGCCGCACTTCAAAACGATGATGGAGGAATTCGATGCGGACACCGCCACCCATGACCGGATCGCTTCCATTTTGAATGGCAAAAAACCCTGGAGCCGAGCCGACGACATCTTCCTGCGTCGCCAATCGAACATTCTCTACAACGCGATGATTCATCCGTTGGTGCCTTACGCTTGCCGCGGGCTGGTGTGGTACCAAGGCGAACGAAACACCCAGTCGATGTTTGGGATGTCAAAGGAACCTTGGTTCTCACGTCACTCTGGCATCCTGAAATATGGTCCCACCTTGAAGGCATGGATCAAACGTTACCGAAAGGAGTGGGGCAACCAGGACATGCACTTCCTAATCGTGATGTTGCCTGGTTATTTCAAGCCGCTGCCGACGGGACCGCAAATGGGTCCCGAACATCCGAGCACTCACTCGTGGGCTTGGATGCGAGAGTCACAGTTGCAATCACTGGAACTGCCGCACACTTCCGTCGTCAACACAATCGACTTGGGTGATCTGAAAAACATTCACCCCAAAGACAAGCTGCCCATCGGTCAACGACTGGCACTGCTGGCGGCTCGCGAGACATTGGGCCAGACCATTGAAGCGGAGGGTCCCAAAATGAAACGCGTCGAAGTGCTGGACGATCGGTTGGTGGTCCACTTCGAACATGCTGAGGGCTTGCAGACTCTCGATGGAAAAGCCCCCACCGGATTTTGGTTGTCTGACGATTCACAAAAATGGGTTCCTGCAACCGCCGAACTGCGGGGGCAAACCGTGGTGCTGAGTTCGTCTGAACTGACACATCCACTCCATGTTCGCTACGCCTTCGCGGGCAAACCCAAAGTGAACCTGGTCAACGCCGCCAGGCTTCCCGCTTATCCCTTCCGCACCGACTCCTTCCAACCATGACTTCATCTCCGCCCAGGCAAATGCCCCTCATGAATTCATCCCTAATCCATTTTTGCGCTGCCGTATTGGCGATGCTTGTCACCTGCGGCACATCCGCCGCGGCGGAGCGTCCACCCAACGTCGTTCTGATTTTTGTTGACGACCTCGGCTACGGAGACTTGAGTTGCTATGGAGCAACGAAACTTTCGACGCCGAATATCGATCAACTTGCCGCAGAAGGACGACGGTTCACCGACGCCCACTCCGCATCCGCCGTGTGCACGCCTTCACGCTACGGGCTGCTGACCGGACAGTACCCGGTTCGCGCGATGGGCGGTCAAGGAGTTTGGGGGCCGCTTCCGACGACTTCCGGTTTGATCATCGACACGAACACGCAAACGATCGGAAAGCTCTTCAAGAACAAAGGCTACGCAACAGCCTGTCTCGGGAAATGGCATCTGGGGTTCAAAGAAGAACCCAACGATTGGCAAGTTCCA
Source organism: Rhodopirellula sp. JB055 (assembly GCF_043100905.1). NCBI lineage: Bacteria > Pseudomonadati > Planctomycetota > Planctomycetia > Pirellulales > Pirellulaceae > Rhodopirellula > Rhodopirellula sp. JB055. The sequence goes on from NZ_JBICHO010000167.1 coordinate 6,326, forward strand.
CTGCGGCCGGGACCTCAGGACGTCGGCTTTGACCATTACTTTGGTGTGCCATTGGTCAATAGCGGCAGCCCCTACGTCTACGTCAACGATGACAGCATCTTCGGATACGATCCAAACGATCCGTTGGTGTACGGCGGCAAACCCGTGTCCCCCACGCCCACTTTTCCTGTGGAGGCTTCGGTCAAAAGCCCAAACCGATTCAGTGGTGCTCTGAAGGCGCACGAAATCTACGACGACGAGAAAACGGGCACGCTTCTAACGGAACGTGCGGTGAAGTGGATCACTGAAAAGAAAGACGAACCGTTCTTTCTGTATTTCGCCACGCCCAACATTCATCACCCATTCACCCCGGCGCCCCGTTTCAAAGGCACCAGTCAGTGCGGGCTCTACGGTGATTTCGTTCATGAGTTGGATTGGATGGTCGGCGAGATTGTGAAGTCGCTCGAAGACAATGGTCTGACGGACGACACCCTCGTCCTTTTCACCAGCGACAACGGTGCCATGCTCAACCGAGCAGGACGCAACGCGGTCGAAGCCGGTCATCAACCCAATGGCGAGTTGCTGGGATTCAAGTTCGGCGTCTGGGAAGGCGGACACCGAGTTCCCCTGATCGCGAAATGGCCGGGCAAAATCAAAGCGGGAACTCAGTCCGATCAACTGATCAGCCAAGTTGACTTGTTTGCCACGTTCTCGGCACTGACCGAGCAGGAGATGCCATCGTCGGAGCAGAAAGACAGCATCAACATGTTGCCTGCTTTGCTGGATGAACCCAGCGAACCCTTGCGGACGGAGTTGGTCCTTGCACCACGCCAACCACACAACTTGGCCGTTCGCAAAGGCAAGTGGCTGTACATCGGAGCCCGTGGCAGCGGCGGATTCAACGGTTCCAAACCCCAGCATCATGCTTGGGGAGGTCCTGCGGCGGTTCAGTTCTCCGGTCATAAGAACAGCGACATCGTCAACGGTCGCATCAAGAAGGATGCTCCGCCCGCTCAACTGTACGATTTGGAAAAGGACCGATCCCAGACCACCAATGTCTACCGGGAATATCCTGAGGTCGTGGAAGAGCTGAAAACGCGATTGGATTCCTACCGTCCCAAGAAAGGATCCCAAGGCACGCGGCAAAAGAAACCGTCGCCCAAGACGAAATCGCAAACCCCGAAACAACCTCCGTCCCCCACCGCGTCCGTTTCGCCGTCAGGTCGTGGGACAAAATCAGGAACGACAAAGCCCAATTTCATCGTCATTCTCACGGATGATCAAGGCTACGGTGACCTCAGTTGCTTTGGTGCAAAGCATGTCGACACACCCCGCATCGACCAAATGGCGGCGGAAGGATCTCGGCTGACCAGCTTCTACGTGGCCGCTCCCGTTTGCACGCCATCACGAGCGGGACTGATGACGGGTTGCTATCCCAAGCGGATCGACATGGCGACGGGTTCCAATTTCGGGGTGCTGCTGGCGGGCGATCGCAAGGGTTTGCATCCCGATGAAATCACGATCGCAGAAGTCTTGAAGACTGCGGGCTATCAAACCGGCATGTTTGGTAAATGGCACCTTGGCGACCAACCGGAATTCCTACCGACAAAGCAAGGTTTTGATGAGTTCTTCGGCATTCCCTACAGCCATGACATTCATCCGTTTCATCCTCGGCAGAATCACTACCAGTTCCCACCATTGCCTCTGCTGGAAAACGAAACTGTGATTGAGATGGATCCCGACGCGGACTTCCTGACCAAACGCTTGACCGAACGAGCCGTCTCCTTCATCGAGAAAAACAAACACGAGCCGTTCTTTTTGTATTTGCCCCATCCGATCCCCCACGCTCCCCTCCACGCTTCGCCTCCGTTCATGGAAGGCGTTGCCGATGACGTCATCGCTGCGATTGAGAAAGAAGACGGGTACATCGACTACGCAACGCGTGCGAATCTGTTCCGTCAGGCGATCGCCGAAATCGATTGGTCGGTCGGGCAAATTCTCGATGCACTTCGGTCCAATGGTCTCGATGAGAAAACCATGGTGCTGTTCACATCCGACAACGGCCCGCCGAAGAACACGCTCTACGCCAGCCCCGGCGAACTGCGTGGCCACAAAGGCACCGCATTCGAAGGCGGCATGCGTGAACCCACCGTGGTCCGCTGGCCAGGACAAATCCCTGCCGGCAAAGAAAACAGTGAACTCATGACAGCGATGGACCTGCTGCCCACATTCGCAAAGCTCGCCGGAGCGACTGTCCCAACGGACCGGGTCATCGACGGCAAAGACATCTGGCTCACGTTGAAAGGCGAAACGCAATCACCGCACGAAGTCTTCTTCTACCACCGCGGCAATCAACTAGCAGCAGTGAGGTCAGGCAAGTGGAAACTGCATGTCAACAACGGCGTCGCCAGACAGCTCTATGACCTGGAGAATGACCTTGGTGAAAAGGTGAACGTCATCGAAACGAATCCGGAAGTGGTCAAGAAACTGCAACGCCGACTGAAAGACTTTGCCGCTGACATCGCCACCAACAGTCGGCCGGCCGCTTTCAATGACAACCCCAAGCCACTTTCCAACTGAGAACACCCGATGCGCACCTTTCTCCGATCCGGCGTTCCGAATCAGAAACACCAATGCTGTTTTTGGGTTGGCTCGCTCATGGCCGTTGCCATGTCATGGCTGCAAGCTTCCTCCATCGAGGCCGCCGACAAACCACCCAACTTCGTCCTCATTTTCGCGGACGATCTCGGTTACGGTGACATCAGTTGCTACGATCCATCGGGCGTGAAAACGCCGCACCTCGATGCACTCGCCGACGAAGGTTTTCGCAGCACGGACTTTTTCGTCCCTGCCAACGTGTGCAGTCCTTCGCGTGCCGCGTTGCTAACGGGCCGTTACCCGATGCGATGTGGCATGCCGGTCGCCAGAAACGAAAACGTGGCGAAGTACAAAGACTACGGTTTTGCCCCGGAGGAGCTCACGATCCCCGAGCTGCTGCATCCCGCTGGCTATCGTTCCTTGATGGTGGGCAAGTGGCACTTGGGCATGGAAGTGGAAGGTTCGCATCCGCTCGATGCCGGTTTCGATGAATACTTTGGAATCCCCAGCAACTACGAACCACGGCGTGGTAAGAATCACAACACCTTGTATCGCGGCAAAGCAGTGGAGCAGAAAAACGTTCCCTGCGAAGTGCTGACGAAACGCTACACCGACGAAGTCATCGAGTTCATCGATCGGCAGCAAGACGATCCGTTTTTCATTTATGTCTCGCACCACATCGTGCACAACCCGCTGCGTCCCAGCAAAGACTTCGTTGGCACATCTGGAAAAGGCAAGTACGGCGACTTCATCAAAGAGCTGGATCACAGCACCGGCCGAATCATGCAAGCGATTCGCGATGCCGGGATCGACGAGAACACGTTGGTGGTGTTCACATCCGACAACGGCCCCACGCGAAATGGATCCACCGGCGGATTAAGCGGTGGCAAGTATTGCACGATGGAAGGCGGCCACCGTGTGCCAGGCATCTTCCGTTGGCCAGGCAAAATTGCACCGAACCAAGTTTCGAACGTCACGCTGACCAGCATGGATTTGCTGCCACTGTTTTGTAAACTCGCCGGAGTTCAGCCACCGGATGATCGCAAGCTGGATGGCAAGAACATCCTGCCGGTCCTGCTGGGCAAAGACACTCAATCACCGCACCAGTTTCTTTCTTACTACAACGGCACCAATCTGCAGGCCGTCCGAGAAGACAACTGGAAGCTGCATTTGCCCCGCACGACGGACGACCAACCATTCTGGTCGAAGAAGCCCGACAAAACGAAAGGCTTTGTGACACTTAAAAAGCCGCGGCTGTTCAACCTGGATCGTGATGTGAACGAAAAGC
>NZ_JBICHO010000168.1:0-9336 GCF_043100905.1 Rhodopirellula sp. JB055
AACGTCGACACGCCGAGAGAACCCTCCGCGCCAACCCAAACGCCGCGCCGCCGGATAATGCCCCCTCCGCACTTCCCTCTCCCTCCCAAAGGGCTGATCGAAACACCTCTCCCACCACACCTCGCCCAACCTTGGGGAAAGTCGAGCCAAGCACCTCTCCCTCCAAACTTCACCTTCCCACTGGGAGGGTCGAGCGAAGCGAGGGGAGGGCCGAGCCTGAACTCCCCACTCCCCCACCCAGCCCCCAAGTCGCCACCGCGCCGCTGATCCTCTGGCACGCCGACCCACGTCGTGGACGGATCGTGGCAGCCAACTGCCCCCGCGCCGCCGCGATGGGCGTGCGTCTGGGCATGCCCATCGCGCAAGCCGTCGACATCACCAACACCCTGGCCGAGCAACACAACAACAGTCGCAGCGTCGCGAACCGAACCGTCCCACCGGTCCCACCCGCGATCATCGATGAACACGATCGCGTCGCAGACCGTCGTGCATTGCATTCCTTGGCCACGGAACTGCAGAGCCACCTGTGCCCGCAGATCGCACTGGAAACACTCGACCGATTCAAATGGGCCGGACGCTTTCGCCATGACCCTGAGGCGCTGGTCGCTGAGATCGACGGGGTCACTCATCTGTTCGGCGACGAACCTGGCTTGCTCGCCGCCGCGGCCACGATTCTCAAACGCCGTCACTTGAAAGCCCGTTTGGCGATCGCCAGCACACTCGGTGCGGCTTGGGCGCTCGCCAATCACGCTCCCTCTCAAACGCAAACCAAAGATCCTGCCAAAAACAATTTCGATTTTTTCTTGGCACCCGCTGATCGCCCCCGCGAGGCCCTGCAAACGCGGCCACCATCGGCTTTGCTTTTGAACCCCAAGGACGTGGAAACCTTGCAACGACTGGGAATCGAAACCATCGGTTCCCTGTTGCAATTGCCGCGCAGCGGATTGGCCACTCGCATCGGTCATGGGTTGTGCCACCGGATTGCTCAAGCACTCGGCGAAGTCGAAGAACCCATCCTCGCAATCGACATTCCAACCGAGCACACCGCCGCACTTGAATTGGAATACCCAACCGACGCCCTCGACCTGATTCGCGACCGGATCACTCGTTTGATCGAAACCGCCACCGCGTCTTTGCGTCCACTGGACCGAGGCGTGCTGCGTTTGAGATGCCAAGTCGACTTCACCGAGTCGCCCCCCGTGACGCTCGAATCCGGACTGTTCTCGCCGACATTGGACCTGGACCACCTCAGCAATCTGATGATCGGCGCGTTTGAATCGCATGCCTGCCAATCCAAAGTCACGCACCTTCGATTGGACGTGTTGCAAGACGCGATGCTGGCCAGCACACAACCGTCCATCTTTGGCCCCGGCTTCGAAAACGACACCCAAACCGACTGGACGCGTCAAACCGACATCGCTCGTTTGATTGATTCTTTGAGCGGCCGCCTCGGCGAAGATTCCGTACGAGGTGTTCGCATCAATCGCGATCCGCTTCCCGAGGACACGGTGTCGGATTATCCGATGACACAATCCCGCAGTCGCAAACTTGCCACCCCACAGAGTCGACGCCGCTCGAAATCCAAGTCTTCCACGAAAACAGAAGACCGTGATGAGGCTCGCCTTCGCTCCCGCGACGCAACCCGCAATGGAGCACCAACTTCCCATGACGCCGGACGTCGGCCACTTCAATTGCATCCCACACCCCAACGTCTCATTCCTTTAAGCCATGACCAATCGCCTCTGAATGAAAATCAATTCCCCCCCCGATTTCGATATCGCGGTCGCATCTGGGAAGTGCATCAACATTGGGGCCCAGAACGAATCGAAACGCGATGGTGGCAAGGTTCTATGATTCGTCGTGATTACTTTCGAGTGGAATTAGCAAACGGTGCGCGTTGGTGGGTTTTTTGTGACCTCAATCGCCCCACTGAATGGCAACTTCATGGATGGTTCGATTGAAACCTCTTGCACTCTCAGTCATAATCAAGCTTCACTGGAACGAGCGTAGAAAGTCCCCACCTTTTGCTTTTGACTCCACATTGGCTTGGTCTCATCGTCGACCTTGTCCTGTCGTGGACGCTCCTCCGTCCCACCTTCCATACGGCCACTGATGTTCGCCCCACCATTCCATGCGAGTGCGCGTGCTCTGCTTGTCTTGCTTTGTTGGTGGTGCCTCTCGGGATCCAGTCTGACGGCGGAAGAACGTTCCACCGTCTCCACTTCCTCGCGGTCGCTCGACGAAATCAAACATCACGGCGCGAGTCGTTCGAAATACCTTCAACCCGTCACCAAGCCGACGGAAGTCAAAACACCCACCGCCGACCTCCAGACCTTTCGCGACGTGATCGCTCCTATTCTGGAAGAGTCCTGCATCGACTGTCATGGCCCCGGCAATGTCGAGGGCAACATCCAAATCGACACGCTCGATCCAAACCTGCTCGAAGGCGACGACGTGGACTGGTGGGTCGAAGTCTTGGCCGTGCTCAACAACGGTGAGATGCCGCCGCCAGACGAACTCGAGATGGACGATGAAGACCGCCGCACCGTCGTCGAGTGGTTGTCAGGTGAAGTTCAAGTCGCCTCCACCTTTCGACGTGCCACCAGCGGCCACTCGTCCTTCCGACGCCTGACACGCTACGAAACCAATCACGCACTGCAGGACCTTCTCGGACTGCCTTACGAATTCGCCAAAGACCTGCCTCCCGAAGCCCACTCGGATGACGGTTTTCAAAACAGTTCCGAGATGTTGCACATGTCGGTCAAGCATCTGGAAACCTACCGACAACTGGCCCGGCAAGCTCTCGACCGAGCCATCGTGTTGGGCGAACAACCTGCTCCGATCCATTGGAGCATCAGCATGAAACAAAACAGCCAGATCGATTGGCACCAACAACAATCCAAACTTGATCAACTGGCTGAAAAACTCAAGGACGATCCTGAAAAGCAAAAGCAAGAAGTTGACGCGCTCCGCGATACTTTTCAAAAAACTCCACGAGACACTCATTACCGCAACCTCACCAACGGGCAAAAGGTCTCAGCAAGCTGGGCCTACCATGGTGCACGCTATGCAAAGAGTCCCGAAGATGCACCGCGAGTCATGCCGCCCACCTTCGATCATGTCGCGGTGTTGCCTGGTGGTCGAAATCAAAAGCTAATCGTGGAACTGGGCGATCAAGTTCCTGACCAAGGCATCCTGCGAGTTCGCGTTCGAGCCGCTTGGTTGCGTGATCAAGACACTTCCAACGACGAATCACACCCGCCAAGTCTGCAATTGGAATTTGGTTGGCGAGCCAGCAACGAAGGCCGTGCCGACATGCGTGTCAGCCTCGCTGACCAACAGGTGACCGCCTCCCCCGACGAACCACAGATCTACGAATGGGATGTTCCGCTGGGCGACATCTACCCACGCAACTCCGTCCGCGGAGCCTCCAAGATGGGAGCCATGCCCAGCCCTTCCGAGTACATCCGGTTTGTCAACAGTTCGGTGTCCAAGGAAGCCATTCAAATCGACCATGTTGAAGTCGTCGCTCCCGTCCACGACCAGTGGCCTCCCGAATCGCACCAACGAATTTTCTTTGCCAGTGAAAATCGCGACGATGAACAGCAATACGCAAAAGAGGTCCTGACGTCGTTCATGCATCGAGCCTGGCGGCGACCTCCAAGCGATGCGGAGGTGCAACGAAAACTCAAACTGTTCACCACGATTCGCGACCAATGCGAATCCATGGAAGAAGCCACCTCCGAAGTTCTGGCGTCGATCCTTTCCTCGCCCAACTTTCTGTATGTCGTTCGTGCTGGCGAAAACGCGTCCTCTGACTTGGGCCCTGACGCCGACCGTTTGACGCCTCATGAACTCGCAACCCGACTGGCGCTGTTCTTGTGGTGCAGTGTTCCCGATTCGGAATTATTGGAACTGGCTGACAATGGCCGACTGACCTCTGCCGAAGAACTGAACCGTCAAATCAAGCGGATGCTGGCGGATCCCAAAGCGGAACGATTCAGCCAGCAATTCGTGCATCAATGGCTCGACCTTCAACTGCTGGACTTCCTCAACGGCGCTGAAACTAAACCCAAAATCAGCCCGTCACTCAAAGAGGCGATGCAGCGAGAACCGATCGCGTTCTTCCACGAAATGTTGCAGCAAGACGAAAGCGTGCTGCAATTCATCCACGCGGATTTCGCGATGGTCAACGAACGTCTGGCACTGCACTACAGAATCCCCAACGTCCACGGCAACCACTTTCGCAGAGTCACGCTGCAATCCGATCCGCGCCGCGGTGGATTGCTGACGCAGGCCGGTTTGCTGGCGATGAACTCGGACGGCACCAACTCACACCCACTCAAACGTGGCGTGTGGTTGTTGGAAAGCATCCTCAACGATCCGCCACCACCACCGCCGCCCGCGGTTCCCGAAATCGACTTGGCCGACCCTGAAATCGCCAAGATGACGTTGATCGAGCGGATGGAAGACCACCGCAATCATCCCGCCTGCATGTCGTGCCATTCCAAAATTGACCCTTGGGGCATCGCTTTCGAAAACTATGACGCGGTCGGCCGCTGGCGTGATTCCATCAATGGCAAACCCGTCGTCGCAACCGCGACGCTGTTCAATCAACAAGAACTCTCCGGCGTCGAAGGCCTCAAACGGTATCTGCTGCAAGACCGCCAAGACCAGTTCGTTCGCGCGATGGTTCACAAATTGGCAACCTTCGGCCTCGGTCGTCCGCTCACGTTTGCGGACCACTCCAGCGTCGATCAAATCACCGCGCAAGTTCGCCAGCAGGGCGATGGCCTCGCCACGATGATTCAACAACTGGTCGCCAGCGACCTGTTTCAATCCAAGTGATCTCCACTCGTTTCGTATTCACACCTCTTTCTTGCCAAGTCCGCAGTCTCCAAGGAACCTTCCATGACTTTGAACCTGAATGGCCTTGACCGCCGCCGCTTCCTTCGCGGCACCGGTGTCGCACTCGCGCTGCCTTTGTTCGAGTCCGTCGCCATGTCTGCGGTGCGAGCATCGGAAGAGAAGCAGGATCCAAAGCGATTGGCTTGCTTCTATTTCCCCGATGGCGTCCCGATGCCATTGCCGGAAGACCCCGCCTACAAAGACTGGTCGTGGTTCCCGCATGGCGCCGGAAACGACTTCACGTTCACAAAGGCTCTGTCGCCGCTGGAACCACTGCGTGACGAGATCAGCGTCCTCTCGGGTTTCTCTCACCCCAAATCACGCAGCGTCCACGGGCACTCCAACGCCGACCAATTCCTGACCGCAGCGGACACGGGATCCAACGGTCCCTACAAGAACAACATTTCGCTCGATCAGATTTACGCCGAGTTCGTTGGCAACCAAACCCGATACTCGTCACTCGTGATGTCCACCGATGGTGGGACGGGCACGCCTCGAGGAACGCACACACTCTCGTTCAATCGGAACGGACGAGCCATCCCTGCCGAGAACCGTCCAAAACGCATCTTTGACATGTTGTTTGTCAAAAGCAACGAAGATGCGGCGCGGCGACTCGCTCTCAGCCAAAGCGCATTGGACGACTTGCTCGCCGATGCACGCTCCCTTCGCAAAACGCTTTCTTCCAACGATCAGTCCAGCCTGGACGAATACCTTGACTCCGTCCGTGAAGCTGAGATCAAAGTCGAAAAGGCAAAGCACTGGCTCAACACACCACTGCCAACCGTCGACGCAGATCACTTGAACCTCAACCTGACTCCGGACGAACCGCGTCAGTATTTGCAGACGATGTTCGAACTGATTTATTTGGCCTTCAAAACGGATTCCACACGCGTCGCCACCTACCAAATCGGTCGTGAAAACGGTGTGGGAATCAGCGACCACTTGGCTCGTGCCGTTGGTTTCAGCCTCGCTCACCAACTCTCGCACGAAACCAAGAACCCAGGCGGCTGGAAAAATTTCGCGATCTATTGCCAATTCCTCAACGAGGAATTCGGACGCTTCGTCGGCAAGCTCAAAGAGACCGCCGAACCTGCCGGACGTGGATCGATGCTCGACAACACCTTGTTGCTATTCGGGTCCGCATCGAGTGCCTTCCACTTGTCACGCAACTACCCGTTGATCTTAGCCGGGGGGAAGAACATGGGATTCAAGCACGGGAAGTACGTCAACAAAGCAGGCTCCAATCCACAGGGTGGTGCTTGGGAAGGCGGCCGCGAACCGTGGCAACAAGAAATCTCGCACGAGGATCGACCGCTTTCCAACTTGTTCGTCACCATGCTTCAGCAGCTTGATGTTCCCGTCGAGTCGTTCGCCGACAGCGACGGGAAAGTCACCGAACTGATCTGAAGTTGCACCTCCCGTAGCCAGATTCCCAACCCGACGCGTCAGCGAGGGACCACTCCAACGTAGGCCAGGTGATCACCTGGCACCCAGCCGATGCTTTGGAACAAAGCGAGCCGTCCAACCACACCCGCAAGACCCAACGACGTCCGTCCAATCACCCGCCAGGTACAACCTGGCCTACACCGCCCCCGACACAACCCGCCGCGTTAGCAAGGCCGCCCCAGCCGGAGCCGGATTCACCAGAATTCGGACTCCCCAACTCCACAACCCGAACGCGTCAGCGAGGGACCACTTCAACGTAGGCCAGGTGATCACCTGGCACCCAGCCGATGCTTTGGAACAAAGCGAGGCGTCCAACCACACTCGCAAGACCCAGCGACGTCCGTCCAATCACCCCGCCAGGTACAACCTGGCCTACAACGCCCCCGTCACAACCCGCCGCGTTAGCAAGGCCACCCCAACGTAGCCGGATTCGCCAGAATTCGGATCTCACCACGTCGACGCATCCGAATTCTTGACGAACCCGGCTACAACGCTTCTGTGACACCGCGATAGGATGACTTTGCCAACTCTTCGCTCGCCGATTTACAACCAAACCTCGCGCATGCCTCACGCTTTCTTCGACCTGCACCACACCGTCGCCGACGATGAGATCGACGCCCAGCAACACGTTCACAATCTGCGTTATTTGCAGTGGACGTTGTGGGCCGCCCGCGACCACAGTGCCGCCGAGGGCTGGGACGCGGCCGCCGCACTGAAAGACGGGTTGGGCTGGGTCGTTCGAGGACACGACATCACCTACCGAGCGGCGGCGCTCGCGGGCGATGAGCTGATCATTCGGACGTGGATCCCAAGCTGGAATCGATATTCCTGCCAACGACATTACTTGGTGACTCGTCCGGCCGACCAAACGGTGCTGGCCAAAGTCCAAACACGTTGGGTCTTCGTCGATTTGAATCGGCACCGGGCGATCGAGATTCCTCCTGCCGCGGTTGCCGCGATCCAGGTCTGCGAGACGCCTCCGCCACCCCCCTGGGCCGACTCCGATGACACCTGATCAACGACTGAAATGGTTCCTGCGAACCATCGGCATGACTGCTTTGCTGGCCTTTGCCGCCGCGATCATGCCCGAAAAATGGATGATCGAGATCGCACAGGAACTCGGCATCGATCCGTTCCCGGAATCGCCGTTGACGTTTTATCTGGCTCGCAATTTGTCCCTGCTGTACGGGTTTGTTGGCGCGTTGCTGTGCATTCTTTCCGCCGACTTGCCACGGTATCGCGATCTGATCCGCTGGGCCGCACTTGGAACCATCGCATTTGGATTGCTGCAATGGATCGTCGATGCGATGTCAGGATTGCCCGGATGGTGGACAATCGGGGAGGGCGGTTCGACATTGGCCGGCGGGCTGTTTTTACGGTGGTTGGAACGAACCGCCCGAGCATCCAACCCTTCGCCATCCCAGGCGGACGGGGCCGTGGCGGGTTCCGACGAAAGCCTGTGTTGAGTATTTTTCTGCTCCGCCGAGTCTGTTTGGCGAATTTCCCGTTTTCAAAACCTTCTGAACCCTTGTGTTTCTGTCATGCAACGCACCCTCGTCTTGCTCAAACCTGATTGTGTCCAACGCCGTCTGATCGGTGACGTTCTGTCCCGATTCGAAGCCAAGGGATTGCACATCGTTGCCATGAAGCTGTTGCAAGTGACGCCTGAACTGTCCAAGCAACACTATGCCGAACACGTCGAAAAACCGTTTTACCCCTCGCTGGAAGAGTTCATCACCTCGGCTCCTGTCGTGGCGATCGCCCTGGAAGGCCTGGAAGTCATCCGCGTCGTCCGCGACATGCTCGGCGCCACCAACGGTTTGCAAGCCGCTCCTGGCACCCTGCGTGGTGACTACAGCAGCAGCCGCCAAATGAACTTGGTGCACGCCAGCGACAGCGAAGAATCGGCGAAGCGTGAATTGGACCTGTACTTCAACGCCGACGAATTCTGCGACTACTCGCTCGTCCTGACGCCTTTCATGCGTGCCGACGATGAATAGTTATAATTTGGGTTCCCTCCTTCCCACCTGAGGCAACCCATGTCGCTGTTTGAGTCACCGCTTTCCTTCCGATCGGCCGTTCAACGATTTGTTGGCGGCCTGCTGTTCTCTTTCGGATTGCTCTCCATTTCGCTCGCGACCGCGACCGCTCAAGGCTTTGGCAACAACGCCGCAGCGGGTGGCACCAACGAGGTCACCTCGTTCCGCGGTAAGCTGGTTTCCTACCGCGGTATGATCCTGACGATCGAGCGGGAAGACGGCACCCAAGTCATGGTGCAGACACCTGACTCCATCTCGCAATTGACCTTCATTGCAAAAGCCTTGCCGGCGTACTTGCGGCCTGGCATGTTGGTTCGTTTCCAAGCCAACCTGGGCCCGGCTGGCACTCCACTAGAACCAGTCAGCAAACTCGAACTGTTCGCGCCCGTCAACGTGAAGTTGCTCAAAGGCCGTGAGCGAGAAAAGTTTCAACCGGGGGTTCACCCCAGCAACCCACCGCAACGCGGCAACGCAGGTCCACCGACTGGCCCGGTGACCGTGGTTGGCAACCTGATGGCTCTCAACCCGCAAGGCGGCGTGGCTCTGCGAGCGGGCAATGTTCCGGTGCAAACGATGACATCGCCGGACCTGGAACTGCAACTTCGCGTCAACAACCTGTCGCTCGCCCAACCGGGTGACGCCGTCGACGTGCGAGGGTTCTACCAACCGCCAGACGACACCAAGGTCAAAGCCGAATCGATCCAGATCACAACCGATCGCGTCTACGGCGAAACGCCTCCGCCGACCGAACGACGTTCGCGAAGAGGCAAACGAGGCGAGCCAGACCAGGACGAAGCCGCGGAAGCTGAGAACGCCGACGAAGCCCAACCGGAAGAAGGCGGATCACTCGGACTTCCAGCCCCCGAATCCGAGTGAATGCCTCGCAGCCGAATTCGGCTACCAAATCACAACTCGATCAGCGAGGGATCACGTGACATTGCAA
>NZ_JBICHO010000169.1:0-2666 GCF_043100905.1 Rhodopirellula sp. JB055
ACAAAAAACTGAAGATGGCCAAAGCGATCGGATGTGAGATCTATCGCAACGATCCGGAAACGACCGAAACCAAAGATCTGATCACGGACGTTTACATCGCTTTGAAGTGATTCAGTAGTCTGGGAATTTCAACGCTGGCGGAACCGCGAATCGTTTCGTCGAACGCGCTCGACGCGGGCGTGTCGTCCAAGTTGACTTCGATGCGGCGGCAGTGCGGGGGCGTTTGAGCCACGATGCCCGCGGCAGGATAGACGACCCCTGATGTTCCGACCGCGATGAACAGATCGGCTGTCGTCGCGGCCTTCTCAATTTGTGTCAGTCCAACTGGCATCTCGCCAAACCAGACAACGTTGGGGCGCAAACAACCTCGCATGCGATCGTTGTCGGGGTCTTCTGGATGCGGCGTGTCGATGCTCAAGTCTCCGGTCCAGTCGAAGATCTCTTCAGAATAACAGCAGCGAGCCTGCAGCAATTGACCATGCATGGCCAGCACGTTTTGGCTGCCGGCACGTTGATGCAAGTTGTCGATGTTCTGCGTCACCAACAGGAAATCGCCGCGCCCATTTTCGAGATGCTCGCGTTCGAATTCGGCGAGCGCAAGATGTGCCGCGTTGGGTTGGATCTCAGGGTTCAGTAGCGCCCGCCGCCGTTGATTGTAGAACTCGTGCACCAACTTGGGATTGCGCGCGAAACCTTGGGGTGTGGCGACTTCTTCGACGGCGTGTCCTTCCCACAATCCGTTGGCGTCGCGGAAAGTTGGGATTCCGGATTCAGCGGAGATCCCGGCACCGGTAAGGATGAGAACGTTCATGTCAACAATGGAAAAGACTCAAAACCTGTGGCACGGTGGTCGCCACCGTGAATTCAAGCGTTCGGATGCATGGTGACCAATCACCACGGACCTAACGCCGACGTCGTTTCTTCTTTTCACGACGCTCGGCTTTCTTCTTGCCTTTGTAAGGAGACTTTTTCGACTTGCTGTTCGATGGTCTCTGAGAATCTTTCTTGCCTGCGGAGTGATTCTTCACAACGTCGAGATACAGTTGCCGATCTTGCAAATCGACTTTGCCAATTCGAACCGTCAGGTGGTCGCCCAGTCGAAAGCGGTTGCCTTCTTTAAAACCTGTCAGGACTTGTCCGCGACGTTCAAAGCGGTATTGATCGCTGGGCAGTTCCGTAACAGGAATGAAGCCGTCGACAGGCAGTTTCAAACAGCGTGCATGAATGCCATCGGCGAACACGCGGCTGATGACGGCCTCGAGTGTTTCGCCTTGTTTCTTTTTCAAGAAGTGAAGCAACTTCAGTTGGATCAATTCCCGTTCGGCTTGTGCGGCGTTGCGTTCAGCATCGCTGCATTCGTGTCCGAGTTTGACGAGTTCCGCGAAAGATTCGTCGGGCGTTGATTTCCGATCGATGAGTCGCTGCACCAAACGGTGGATGCTCAGGTCAGGGTACCGACGAATCGGGCTGGTGAAGTGACAGTAGTGTTCTTTGTCGAGCGCGTAGTGTCCTTCACGGTGCGGGCCATAGACGGCTTTGCTCATGCTTTTCAGCACGGCAAAGTTGACGGCGTTTTCGAGGGTGGTGCCGGCGACCTTATCCAGAACCGCTTGAATTTCAAAGCGGCTCTCGACGTTGTCAATTCCCAAGCCGAGGTCTTTGACAAAGCTGCTCAGTTGCCGCAGTTTGCGTCGTTCCGGCGGTGCGTGGATGCGGTGCAGGAAATTGAGTTCTTGGTCATCCAGCCAGGTGGCAACGGCTTCGTTGCCGAGCAGCATGAACTCCTCGATGATCTGGTGGCTTTCGGTGTTTTCCGTTTGGTAAGCACCTTTGACCTTGCCGGTTCGATCCAGTTCGAGCTTGATGTCCGGCATGTCCATCGACAGCGAGCCGTCTTTGAATCGACGCTTGCGGATTTGCATCGCTAGCTTGTGCATGTGCGTCAGCAGTTCACAAATGGGATCTCCCCAGTCCTTTCGAAAGGCATCCGGGGACGCGAGG
Source organism: Rhodopirellula sp. JB055 (assembly GCF_043100905.1). NCBI lineage: Bacteria > Pseudomonadati > Planctomycetota > Planctomycetia > Pirellulales > Pirellulaceae > Rhodopirellula > Rhodopirellula sp. JB055. The sequence continues at coordinate 2,002 of NZ_JBICHO010000169.1, forward strand.
AACTGGTCGATTTGCTCGTAGTTGAATCGCTTGTCGCTGCGGATGGCGGCGTTGTGAACTTCGCTGTGAGTGATGGTCAGGTCATCCAGCATTTCGATCTCGACCGTCTTCACCAAACGCATGCGTTCAGGTTGCAGTGACGCAAGGTGATTGCTGATGATCTCGGGGATCATCGGGATCACGCGGTCGGGCAGGTAGACGCTCGTTCCGCGTCGGCGTGCTTCGACATCGAGTTTGCCGCCGGGCGGAACAAAGTGACTGACGTCGGCGATGTGCACCCACAACCGCCACCGACCGTCTTCACGTTGCAATGAGATTGCGTCGTCGAAATCGCGTGCATCGAACGGGTCGATCGTGATCGTCAGCATGTCCGTGAGGTCTTTGCGGTCTGCCGGCACGACATCGTCGTCGAACGCATCGGCTTGCTCACGAGCTTCGTCAAGCACCTCTTCCGAGAATTCGTCTGGCAGCGCGTACTGCCGCATGATGGTCAGGGTGTCGATCGCGGGATTCTTGCTGCTACCCAGACGCTCGAGGATGACCGCTTCGCCACCGCCTGATTCTTCATCGGGGAAGTCGACGATCTCGACAAAGATCTTGTCGCCGTTTTGCAGCGGCAGCCCGCGCACGTCGCCGACGCTGATTGGCGCTTCGTAATGAACGCC
>NZ_JBICHO010000170.1:0-20180 GCF_043100905.1 Rhodopirellula sp. JB055
GGAGCAGCATTTCCGAGTTGATCACGTTGGCATCTTCGACGACACGTTCCAGCAATCCGGCGCAGAACGCGGTGTTGAGAACACGAGTGTCTTTGCCGGAAACTTCGCCACGGAAAGTCAGGCGGACGTGGTCGATGCCACCGCCATGCAGTTGGCTGAGGAACAATCCCAAGCGATGGCCGACGTTGAGGTGACCACGAAGCTCGGCCAGTGTCTTTGGATCGAGCGAGGCCACATTGACGCTGTGACGAATTTCACCGGTGCGAAGGTAGTTCAAAAGCAGGTGAATGCCTTCCACGGCGACTTGCGTTTGGGCTTCTTCGGTGCTGGCGCCCAAGTGCGGCGTGCAAACGACGCCGGGCATGCCGAACAGCGGGCTGTCCGTGCAGGGTTCGTTCTCGTAAACGTCGAGTGCGACTCCACCGAGCTTGCCCGATTTCAGGCCTTCGACCATTGCCTCGGCGTCGTAGATTCCACCGCGAGCAACGTTGATGATTCGCAGGCCGGGTTTGACCTTGTCGAGTTGATCCATGCCGATCAGCCCGCGAGTTTCGGGTGTCAGCGGGGTGTGGACGGTCAAGTAATCGATTTGCGGAAGCATTTCGTCGACCGTTCCGACCCGGCGAACCTTCAGCGATTCGGCTTGATCGTCGGTCAGGAACGGATCAAACGCGACCACGTCCATGTCAAAGGCTTGAGCACGCGAGGCGACTTCGCGGCCGATGCGGCCCATCCCGACGATGCCCAAGGTTTTGCCAGCGACCTGGGTGCCCATGAATTTCTTGCGGTCCCAGCGGCCTTCGACCCAGCTTTGGTTGGCCGCGGCGATGTTGCGGCTCATCGCCAGCAACATGGCAAACGTGTGTTCGGCGGTGCTGACAGTGTTGCCGGCGGGCGTGTTCATCACCACGATCCCGCGACGCGTCGCAGCGGGTTTGTCGATGTTGTCGGTTCCAACTCCGGCGCGAACCAAGGCTCGCAAACGGGTGTTGCCTTCCAAGGACTCGGGCGTGATGGTCACGCCGCTGCGAAGGATCGCCGCATCGAACTCGTTGAGTGATTGGCGAAGTTCTTCGCCTTTGAGTTTGGTGCGAATTTCGTATTCGATGCCCTCGGTGGCTTCGAGCAAGTCGATGCCTTCTTGGGCGATATCATCCAGAACGAGAATGCGATGCATGGTGAGGATTGAGATTGAAGGTTGGGGATGGATGGATCAGAGAAGCTGGCTAGCTGTTCTTGCTGGCGAAGTCATTCATGAACGATGCCAGCGTGTTGACTCCTTCGCGTGGCATCGCGTTGTAGATGCTCGCTCGGATGCCGCCGACGCTGCGGTGACCTTTGAGTGCGGCCAGTTTGTGTTCCGCTGCTTCGGCAATGAATTTCGCGGTCAGTTCGTCGCTGGGCAGATTGAAGGTCACGTTCATCAGGCTGCGGCAATCGGGTTGAGCGTGACCGCGATAGAAACCGTTGCTGGAATCGATCACCGAGTACAGTTGCTGTGATTTTTCCCGGTTGATGGATTCCATCTTTTCCAGGCCGCCCATGTCATCACGCAGCCAACGCGCGACTTTGCCGAGCACGTAGATGGCGAAGGTCGGTGGAGTGTTCCATTCTGAGTCGTTGTCGTGATGGTTCTTGAAGTGCAAGTAACCGGGGATGTTGGGATCGGCTCGGTCGAGCAAATCCTTTCGCATGATCACGACGGACACGCCCGCGGGGCCGGCATTTTTCTGAGCACAGGCGTAGAGCAGGCCGTATTTGTCGATCGGCAGCGGACGACAGAGGAAATCGCTGGACGCGTCGCTGACCAACGGCACCGAGTCAGGGCAGTCGGGTTCCGTTGGGAACTGAACGCCTTGGATCGTTTCGTTGCTGCAGTAGTACATGTAAGCAGCATCGTCAGGGCACGCCAAATCGGATGCCGATGGCACGTGATCGTAGTTCGATTCTGCCGCATCGAAGAGAATATCGACGTCGCCTTCTTTCTTGGCTTCCTTGATCGCCTTTTTGCCCCACGATCCCGTCAGCACGTATTGGGCTCGTTTGCCGCTGCCGCGAAGCAGGTTGGCGGGAATCGCAGAGAATTGCAGGGTCGCACCGCCTTGCATGAACATCACGGAATAGTCGTCGCTGACGTTCAACAATTCGCGAATGGTCGATTCTGCGTCGTGAAGCACATCGACGAATAATTTGTCGCGATGGCTGATTTCCATGATCGACGCGCCCGCGCCGGGGTAACACAGCATCTCGTCCTGGACTTCCCGTAGCACCGATTCGGGCATGGTGGCCGGCCCCGCCGAGAAATTGAACACCCGTTCTGAGGTGTTGGCGGAAGATGGGCTGTTGGAAGTGGTTTGCACACCTTGGGCTGATGCAGTCATTCGAGGCGGCTCGGTTGCAAAAAGGGGATTGGGAGGAGGTGCCGGGGCAAAACGCCGGCTTTCGGAACAAGTTTTGGCGGATTCTAAACTTCGGTGCCCAGATGCGGAAGCCAACCCGAATGCTGGCGGGAGGCCGATTTGACGTGGGACGATCGGTGAACCGATCGCATGGTCGAGAGCGTGAGTCCGTTGAGAGCGACGCTTGAGCACGTTCGAAGACCGGCGGCTTGCCCGGTTCGGCGCCAGTTCAACGCCCCGGCAGCCGCCCACGCGAGCGGTCAGGTCAAGAAATCCGGCCGAATCTGCGGGGAATCAGTGCCATCGGGGTTCGGAATCAAAACACGCCTTCGAAAATTCGCCGCCCCGATTAAGCTGGAGAGCGATTGCCGTCTGATCTCCGCTTGTTTTACTGAGTCGATCCCACTTCGCCATGCTGCAACTCGCCCAGCAATTTCGGACGGCCTGGAAAGAATCTTCGTTGCTGGTGGTCACGACCTGGTGCTTGGTCGCTCTATCGACCTTCTTTGGGCCGCTGGATATCTCGTCGAACGCCGAAACCATGACAGTTGGGCTGGACGGGCAAGTTGCGTGCAAGTTGCTGATTGCAGGGATGGCGTTTGTCGTCGGCGCATATGGCTTGCTGACTTCCGCGAGCGTTCGTCAAACGATGACGACTTTGCCGCCGGTGATGGTGTTGACGATCCTCTTTCTCGTTTTGCTGGCCACGCCGATCGCAATCAGCGGCGCCTCGCTGGCGGTGGCATTGATCAACGTCGCCTACGTCGCGTTCATTATCGTCGCCTTGTTCACGTTGGGTTTGCGAGGCATGGTCACCGCGATTCTGGTGGGGGTCACCGCGACGATGACGTTGGCATTGTTCTTCTACGTGTTTGTTCCCAAGTACGGTCTGTTTCCTGAGTTGTTGGCCGATGGATTGGTGGTCAATCGGATGTCTGGGACGGCACACCCCAATGCAGTCGGACGAGCGATGGTGTTGGGGGGGCTCGCGACGTTGTACTTGGTTCGCAAAGGCACTCTGCAGTTGAACGTCGCGATTCCTCTGGCGGCTTGCTTTGCCCTGTCAGCATATTTGGCTTGGAGTCGTACCGCTTTGGTCGCGGGTGCGTTTGGAATGTGCATTCTGTTCTTGGATCGATTGACCAGCCGGCTGGGAGTTGCTGCGATCGCCTTGGTGGCACTCCTGGGTGTGGTCGGCGTCACATCGATTTATGTCACCGGTCAAGAGGATCATTTCGTCGGCAAGATTCTGGCAAAGGTGTCCAAGTCGGGGGACGCGGAGGAAATCACCAGCGGAACGGGGCGATCAGAAATTTGGGCAAAGGGAATCAGCTTGATCGCGAACCGTCCAATCATCGGTCACGGTTTCAACGCGGCCCCGATTTTGATGCTGGAGTATTCACAAGCGACCCACAACGCGGTCCTTCATGCGACGCTTGCCGGTGGCGTGATCGCTGGTGCGTTGATGGTGTGCTTGCTGCTTTGGAATGTGTTCCTGGTCTTTGGTAGCGAGCACCTTCTGCTTCGCGCCCTTTCTGCGTTCACGGTGCTGTCGTGCTTGACCGAGGACACCATTTTGGAAACCTTCCCCGGACCCTGTACGATTGTTTGGTTGACGTGCATCTTCTACCCGGTCTTGGTGGATGCAACGCAAATCGACATGATCGAAGCGGAACGTTCGCAACGCGATCGAGCAGAAGCCACTGAGACTGGAACAGGCATTTTCGGTCGACCAGGAATATCGGGCACAACGTGAAACGAGCTTCGTCGGCCACCGTCGTCTATTTGTTGAATTTCTTTGCGCCCGATGTGATCGCGATTGCTCAAGCGTGGAATCAGCGTGTTGGCGAACTGATCGTTCTGGTGTCCGTGGCCATGGAGGGCAACCGATCATGGACGGCCGAGGACGGTGGGTTAGATGTGCGTCAGCAAAGAACATGGACTCGCACGCGAACTGATCATCATCCGAGCGGTTACACCGATGTGAACTATGTGCACTTTCCCATCGATACGCTGAGGCAGTTGCGGAGGGCTCGCGCCGATGTGGCGGTCTCGGCCGAACTCGGTGTCCGATCGATGTTGGCAGCGTTGTACTGTGCTCGTTCAGGCTGGTTTGGTCTTCGCCAGCGTCGGTGCCAATTGGTCATCGCCGTCAGCACTTCGCCGTGGATCGAGGCCAGTCGATCGGGATGGTTCCGGAAAAAGCAGCGGTCGTTGCTGCTCGCTCGAGCAGACCGGGTGACCTTTCACGGTCCGGAGTGCAAGCAATGGTTGATGGAGCTCGGCGTCCCGGAACATCGATTGGCTCCGTTTCATTACTCGGCGGATCCAACCAAGATTTACAAAGGCGAGCTGAAAAGGCAACCAGCCGATCGCGTTCGCGTGTTGACCGTCGGCCAGTTGATTGATCGCAAAGGCGTTCGCGAAGGACTGGCGAACATGATTGATGTGGCGACTCAATCTCCTGAATTGCTGATTGAATGGACGCTCATCGGTGGCGGTCCCTTGTTGTCCGAGCTGAAAGAGGTGGCGGCGCCAGACAACTTGAAGATCGATTGGCGAGGCAATTGCGACGCCGAGCAAATTCGTGATTCCTATCGTGATCACGAGATCATGTTCTTCCCGACCCGTGGCGACGAATGGGGCTTGGTCGTCGACGAGGCTCTTCACAGCGGGTTGGTCGTGGTTGGAAACGAGCGAGCCCAAGCCGTGACAACGTTGATCCGCGATGGGCACAATGGTTGGATCATCGAAATTGACCAAGCGGACTCATTGGCTCATGCCATCAACGTCTACGCTAAACTCGACGCGTCAGAAAGATTGACGATGCGTCAGCAGGCAAGAGAATCGGTTGTCGATCGAACCCCTGAAAACTCGGCGGATCAGATCACGAGTCTGATCGATCAGATGTTGGCGGAGCCTCAAAGCGACGATTCCAGCCACCGTTGACGTTGATGTTTTGGCCGGTGACAAAACTGTTCTCCGGTGCCACCAAGTAAGCGACGGCCTCGGCGATGTCCAGCGGTTTCCCCCAGCGGTGCATCAGCGATTGATGTTTTGCTCGGTCGTCCCAGTAACCCGACGTGGTTTCACCCCAAGCCGTTTGCGTCCAACCTGGTGAGACCGTGTTGACTCGCACGTGTGGAGCCAGCGTTTGAGCGAGCGAAGCGGAGAACGCCATCACCGCGGCTTTGACTGGACCGAACATCATTCCCGCGTCGCCTTCCATCCCGAGCGGGGCTTGGTCCCATCCGATGAAAACCATCGAGGGAACGGCGTGAATCTTTGTGGACGGGTCGATGGATTGTTGTCGCAATCGTTCGCCAACCAAACGCGAGAGCGCGATGGTGCCGCGAACGTCGACCGCCAATAACTGTTCAAGTTTTTCGTCGAATGACCATTGGGATGCCTCGCCCGTCAGCACATCCAGGCCGGCGTTGTTGACCCACGTCTGCACGCTGCCAACCATCTCGAAAACATCCTTGGCCAGTCGATGCACATCACTCGGATTTGCCAGGTCCGCCGCAATCACGTCGGCGTCTTGTCCATGTTCGCGAATCGCATTGGCGGTCGCCTCGGCTCCCTCACGATTGCGGCAGTAATGGACCAAGATCCGCGATTGCCTCGTCGCGGTTTGCTCGGCTTGGGCCAAACGGATCGCGATCGCTCGGCCAATTCCACTGGACGCACCCGTGACGACGATGCCGGATGAATTCTGGTTGGCAGGCATGGCGGAGCTCAGAGAAATTCGAGGGGCCAGGGAACGATCGGCCAGGGGAAACGCGAAGCAGGAACGTGGGCAGCTTAACAATCCCAGCCGCACGAGAAACCAGGCCGCGGCCGGTCAATGATGTGAAAAGAGGGCAAACCTCGATCGAATGAAGGCTTCCGAGGGCGGTCACACTGCGGACATGTGCTGTATGATGGCCGAGCCCGAGGCCCGTCTCCTTCTCTTTGAATTCGCTGTTCATGCTCCTGTTGATCTACCTCGTTTCTGCGATTGGCTTTTCCTTTTACTGCAGCGTTGCCGAAGCGGTGTTGCTATCGATCACGCCGTCGTTCATCGCGACGCTGGAAAAGACAAAGCCGATTGCGGCGAAGCGTCTGAGTAAATTGAAAGCCAACATCGATCGGCCACTGGCCGCGATCTTGAGTTTGAACACCATTGCACACACCATCGGGGCGGCAGGTGTCGGTGCGGAAGCTGCGAAGTTGTACGGCGACACGGCTTATGGAGGTCATGCGGTCGGAATCGCCAGTGCGTTGATGACACTGTTGGTGTTGGTGTTCGGCGAGATCATCCCCAAAACAATCGGTGCGTTGCACTGGCGTGCACTCGGCCCAATCGTGGCGACCACCGTCGGATACTTGATCATTCTGCTCTACCCGTTGGTTTGGTTGAGTGAGCAGTTGACCAAGGTGCTCTCCGGTGGCAAAGGACACCACACGCTCACTCGCGATGAGCTGTCTGCGATGGCGGAAATTGGGGCTCAGCAGGGCGTCCTAGACGATCACGAATCGCGAGTGTTCCAGTCACTGATGCGACTGCCTGATTTGACGGCAGAAGACATCATGACCCCACGAGTGGTCATCATCGCGTATCCCGAAACGATGACGGTTGGCGAATTGTTGAGCAAAACGTTGCCAAAGCAACGTGGCAAAGGCCAACCCAGCAGTGGTGGGACAGGTGATTCCGATTCGACGCCTCCGAATGGCGACATCTTGGATTTGCCGGTCTCACGAATTCCGATTTACGACCAGCAATTGGATCGGATCACTGGGTTTGTCTTGAAAGTCGATTTGTTGCTGGCCCACACGCGAGGCGAATCGAATCGAACGCTCAGAGAATTTTCTCGCCCGGTCGCGGTCGTGCGTCACAATCGACCGCTGCCGAAACTGCTGGAAATCCTGTTGGAAGGACGCCACCACTTGGCGATGGTCAGCGATTCGTACGGCAGCATCGTCGGTTTGGTGACGCTGGAAGATTTGGTCGAAACGCTGTTGGGCCTGGAAATCGTCGACGAATCAGACCGACAAGTCGACTTGCAGCAATACGCCCGGAAACGCTGGGAAGAGCGTGCGGCTCGAATCGGCATTCAGCCGCTGGGTGATCTGGTGGAGGAAGGCGGGACGCGATCGGAATCGGTCACGCGAACTGAATCCGCGGAGGATTCTACCGATTCGGAAGACCCCGCGAACTGATCGCAGCGTTCGACGAGCCAAGGGCGAAGTTCAGCGGCCAAGAAAAACGAACCGCAGACGACCAAAACGTCGTCGTTGGCGAGGGAGTCCACTGCCTTCTGAATCGCCGTGATCGGCTGTTCGATCCGAGTGATGTTGTTTGGATCAAGCCCTGCGTCGACAGCCGTTTGGTGCAGGTCCTCAACGGGCACGTAGCGCGGGTTGCCTTCATACCGTGTCAACGTCCAGCGATCAAAGTGAGGTTGCATTCGCTGGATCATCGTCCGCACGTTTTTGTCGGCGCTGGTGCCAAACAAGCAGTGAAGTTTTCGTCCCGTCATGCGCCGGTTGATAACGTTCAGCATCGCATCGATGGAATCCGCGTTGTGGGCTGTGTCCAGCAACACCACGCGGCCACCCGGCAGATCGAATCGTTCCAGACGAGCTTCCATCTGCAGTGAAGCAAAGCATTCGTGAATGCGTTGTTCGGGCCGAAGTTTTTTCGCGACTTTTGACAGCGAATCCACCACCGCCAACGCAACGGCAGCGTTGTGAACTTGGTGGGCGCCCTCGAGTTTCAGTTCGATATTTGTATCCGCGGGCATCCAGTCACCGAGGCCACGGATTCGGAAACGACTTCCCCAGGCAGGGCAGTTTTCAGTTGCCGTTTCAATTTGGATGTCGGATCCCAAGTGCATTAGCGGGGCACCGACCTGTTCTGCCGCTCGGACGATCACGTCTCGCACTGGCCCGGAAGGAACACCGTTGATGGCAGGGGTGTCTGGTTTGAAAATGCCTGCTTTCTCTGCTGCGATCAGTTCAGCGGTCTTGCCCAACACGTGTTGATGGTCCAATCCGATGCTGGTGATCGCTGTGGCGTGGCTCTGGAACACGTTGGTGCTGTCCAGTCGTACGCCCAGCCCCGTTTCCAAGACCCAGGCGTTGCACTGGTGGCGATGGAAGTGCTCGATGGCCATCGCGGTCGTCAGTTCGAAGAACGAGGGGCCGCCGATCGGAGCATCTGCCATCGCCTGAACGATCGGTCGCATGGAATCGATCAGCCCGACCATTTCCTCGGGAGTCGCGATTTTTCCGTCGACTCGGAAACGTTCTTCCAAGTGAATCAGATGGGGTGAGGTATACAGGCCCACGCGGTAACCTGCCGCGTGAAGCAAGGCGGCGACCATGGTGGCTGCGCTGCCTTTGCCTTTTGTGCCTGCTAAATGCACGATTTGAACATCGCTCACAGATGGCGAGGTGTTGCTTTTGTTCGCTGCGGCAAACTGGCTGTCGGAGGTTGCGAAAGAAGGATGAGGTGGACTCGTGGAAGCTAGGTTTCCTCTGACGGGGGGGGCTGAGGCGGTGTCGTTCGGATCGGCGGTCAGGTGTTGGCCGTGACCCAGTCGGCGGACCAAATCTCGCATCCGGTCCAAGGTGAAACGATAACGCGAACCGGGGGCAGCCAGCTTTTCGTAATCAATTCGGTCGACCAACCAGCCGAGAGCCAATTGGTAGGCGTGACTTTCTCGCGAGATCACGGTCGATCCATGTTGGTGGTTTGAATCATCGTGATCGGGGGAAATGGTCAGCGACACCGGGACATGGATTGTCCGCGAGGCTTCGAGCACGTGTGAATCGGACAGTCGCAGTGATAAAAATAGAAACCCTAGCTGACAACCCCGAACCGTCTGGCAGAATACGTCGTAGCGTAGGGGACTTCTCCGTAGGCTCGGAATTTTGACGAGTCTGTTTTATCCATTTCATTCGTCTTTTCTCTCTGAGTCGGGATCCTTCATCCGTGAGTACCGAACCCAACGCGGCAGTGGCAGACGCGCCGCAGACCGCGACACCGGATTCTGCCGACGCCTCCAGCTCGGTCGTCATCGAGACCCGCAACCTGAGCAAGATTTACCGTGACTTCTGGGGCCGGAAAAAGGTTCACGCGTTGAAGTCCTTGGACATCGAAGTCCGTCCGGGAGAAATCTTTGGCTTGCTGGGACCCAACGGAAGTGGCAAATCCACCACCATCAAACTGATCCTAGGATTGCTCTTTCCTACCAGCGGACGTGTGTTGGTCTTTGATCAAGACGCCAGCGAAACCCGCAAGAACGAGCGAATCGGCTATCTGCCCGAAGAATCGTATCTGTACAAATTTTTGACCGCAGAAGAAACACTCGACTTTTATGGTCGCTTGTTCGATCTGTCCGCCTCGGAACGACGCGATCGAGTCTCGCAACTGATCGACATGGTCGGTTTGCAAGGTGCCAAGCACCGGCAATTGAAAGAATACAGTAAGGGGATGACCCGCCGAGTCGGTTTGGCTCAGGCTCTGATCAATGACCCCGATTTGATCCTGTTGGACGAACCGACCACTGGATTGGACCCGATCGGGACCCGCGAGATGAAGGATTTGATCCTTGGGCTTCGCGATCAAGGCAAAACGGTTCTGCTGTGCAGCCACCAATTGGCTGACGTGCAAGACGTTTGCGATCGGGTTGCGATTTTGCACCAAGGCGAACTGAAAGAGCTCGGTCGAGTCAGCGATCTGTTGAAGGTGCAAGACGTGACTGAAGTGCACGCGACCGGTTTGTCCGACGCGGCCAAAACCGAGATCGCCGATGTCATCGCCCGGCACGGCGGAACGGTCCAGTCGATCGACAACCCAACGGCAACGATGGAAGACTTGTTCCTCAACATCGTTCGCGAAAGCGAAGCCCGCCCAGGTGCTCGCCGATTCTCTCAAGATTCCGACGCGGCTCCCGCCAATGATGGCAGCAGCGACAGCGACGGAGGGCAAGCATGAACCTACAACCGGAAGATTTCTGGTCGTATTCACAGTGGTTCTTTCGAGACGGCGCTTTCTTGGAAAGTGCCGCTCTCAAAGGAATCGTGCTGTTCGTTTTGGCTGTCGTGCTAGGACTGATCGCGGGATACGTGATTTCGTCGTCTCGTTACGGATCCGGGGAAGGCTTCTTTGCCGTCGCCCGTGCTGTTCGTGACTTCTTTAAATTCGACCTGCAGGGCACCAGCCTGCGGCGCATCTTTGCACTCGCACGGCTTTCGTTCAAAGAAGCTCTCCGACGAAAAGTTCTTTACATCGTCGGTTTGGTTGTCGTTCTGTTGTTGTTGGCCGGTTGGTATCTCAACCCGCAAAGCGATGACCCGGCGCGACTGTATGTCAGCTTTGTGCTGACGATGACGAACTACTTGGTGCTGGCACTCGCGTTGTTCATCAGTGCGTTTTCTTTGCCCGAAGACATCAAGAACAAAACGATCTACACCATCGTCACCAAACCCGTTCGCGTGACGGAAATCATCGCTGGCCGGATGCTGGGGTTTGTCGGCGTCGGCACGATGATTCTGGTTCCGATGGGGTTGCTTAGTTTTCTCTTTGTGGTCCGTGGTTTGGATCACACGCACCAGGAAGTCGTGGAAGTGCGTGAGCTTCCCGGTGGAGGTTACGAAGGAGAAACCGACTACCAGCAGTTCCACTCGCACACGTTCGAGTTGAATGAAGACGGCGAAGGTCTGACGAACATTGTTCGCGGCCACCGTCACGTCGTCCGTCGTGACGAAGACGGGAACTTCCAAATTGGACCGCCCCAGGGTGCTTTGCGAGCCCGGATTCCATCGTACGGTTCCATCCGATTTCGCGATCGGTCAGGCAATCTGCAAGAAGAAGGCATCGATGTCGGTAACGAACGTTTGGCTGGCGGCTACAGCAGCACCGGGATCGCTCGTCTGATTGGTGTCGCCAAAGGTTCTCGCAAGATCGAGCACGGGTATATCGAAGGTGGTTCGCTGGGAACGGCCGAATTCACGTTCGACAACGTGACGAAGAGCCGCTATCCCAACGGCATCCCAGTCGACCTCTCGCTGCGTGCGTACCGTTCTTACAAGGGTGATATCGAAACCGGAATTCGCGGTTCGGTCACCATGAAGCACCCCGACAAAGCCATCGAAAGCAACCCGATTGCTTTCATCGTGGATGAATATGAAGTGGACGAAAAAATTCTGCCACTTGAAATGGAAGGCACCGACGGCAGCGAGACTCGCATGCTGAACGTGTTTGACGATTTGGTCAACGAAGACGGCCAAATCATGATCATCGTTCGCTGTCTCGATCGCGCTCAGTACTTGGGGGTGACCAAGAGCGGCGTCTATTTGCACCCGGCTGACAACTCGTTCGCTTGGAACCTCACCAAAGCGTACGGTTCGATTTGGTTGCAGATGACGATGGTGATCGCGTTTGGCGTGATGTTCAGTACGTTTTTGACCGGGCCGGTCGCCATGATCGCCACTTTCGTCTGTGTGTTGTTGGGTTTCTCTGCGGAGCAAGTGTTCGACACGCGTCACTACATCGACAGTGGGATTGAGCGAGGCGGAGGACCGATTGAATCGATGGTTCGTTTGCTTCGCCAAGACGCCATGACGACTCAGTTGGACGTCGACACGGTGGCCGCCAAGGTGATCAAAACCGTCGACGCGGCCATCGTTTATGGTCTCGATGCGATCGCCACGGCACTTCCTAACCTTCCCAAAATGGTCGAGACGGCAGAGTACGCTGCCTCGGGCTTTGATATTTTCGGTGCGTTGCTCGCGCGGCACGCCACGGCAACGCTGGGATACGTCCTGCTTGCCTTTATCGTTAGTTATTTCATCCTGAAATCGCGTGAGATCGCGGCATGAATCGCACTACAGTTCTGCGACGTAAATTGGTCTATCTGATGGTCCTTGTGGTCATGCTGATTCCCTTGTACCTGCTGGGGCAACCCAGCGGCGGTGGCGGGGAAGGCGGCGGCCGCTTGGCTCAGTTGCGAGGCAAGTATGACATTGCCGAGAGCGATCTCGGTGAAATCAGCCCTGCCAGTGAAACGATGAAGCTCGCTTCGTTGGGGCTTCGCGGGGTGGCGGCTTCGCTGCTCTGGAAGAAGTCACACGATTACCGCGTGCTGCATGAATGGGACCGTTTGAAAGCAACGCTTAACAACATCGCCTTGTTGCAGCCTCACTTTGACAAGGTCTGGGAATTTCAAGCTCACAACTTGGCCTACAACGTTTCGACCGAGTTCGACGACTATCGTCAACGATATGAAATGGTCCGTGAAGGCACGGAGTTCTTGACCAAAGGAGTCAACCAAAACCGCAAGGCACCTCGTTTGGTTTGGTACACCGGTTGGTTTTATGGCCAGAAGATGGGGATGTCGGACGAGAAGCAGCAGTTTCGGCGTTTGTTCTCGGAAGACGAGCAGTTGCACCAGCAATTGATGGAAGAGAATATCGCGGTCGACAGTCCTGAAGCTCGCGGCCCGATGAACAAACCTGACAACTGGTTGGTGGGACGTTTGTGGTTGAACCGAGGGTATGACCTGGTGGAATCCGGCGTTCAAATTCGTCGGCAAACACCTCTGAACTTCTATGAAACCGGTCCAAAATGGCGGCTGAAACACGCTGAGGCGATCGAGTCCGAAGGCATCTTGGACGAACGAGCCCAAAATGCTTGGCAATTGGCTTCGGCTGATTGGAGGGCCTTCGGCAATCGTTCCGTGCCAACGACCGCCGCCTTCACAATCAAACTCGGACAGTTGGATGAGTTGATCCGGCAGAAGACCGACAAGGTTGAAAAGCTGGAAGAAGTGGCCGGGGACGCTTACTTGGCCGCCCGTGCCAAGGCAATTGAGAAACTCGATCCCGTCCAACGCGATGCTTTGTCGACTCCCGAGGGAGAGCGAACCAAATCGCAGCAGTCGATTGCGGACAAGGCTGAAAAGTCCATCACGGTGAACTACGACGAGGTCGCGCGAGCCACTCAGCAGTCCAAACAATTGGAGGCTCTGCAGTTGGTCGAAGACATCAAGGACCTCGACGAACGAATCCTGAAGACCGAAGGCTACCGTAAACAGATCAACTATCCCTACTGGGAAACGTTGGCGCTCGCGGAACAGGAAGAGCGAACCGTTCGCGCTCGACGATTGATTTACGAAGCTGAAAAGGCCAACGCAGATGCTGAACTCGAAAAAGCGATCAGCCTCTATGAAGAAGCCTTCGTGGTTTGGGCCGAGATCTTCGACGACTATCCGATTCTCGTGATCGATGACACGGCGGAAGATCTGTACGACTCCCTGCGTCGTTACCGAATCGCGATTGACTCGGATGAACTGCCTGACGACTTCCCGCTGAAGACGTTTGTGGAGTTGATGGGCGAGTACGGGCAGGTCGATCAAGACATGTACGAACAGGTCCGTCAGACGCAGAAAGATTTGCTCGCTAAACGCCAGGCTGAACTCGAAGCTGAAGAACGACGCTTGGAAGAAGAGGCTGCCAAAGAAGCTGCTGAGAAAGAAGCTGCTGACGAGGAAAAGGCATCCGAAGCCGCAGACGAAGAGATGAAATCGGAAGAGCCGAAGTCGGATGAATCCGCAGAGTCCGAATCGGCTGATTCAGACGAAGCTGAATCGGATGAAGTGGTTGAAGAATCGGATTCCAAATCGGAGCCGTCCGACGAAGCTGAGGTGAAGGAAAAGGCTGCTGAGAAGGAGTCGGTCGAGACGGAATCCTCCGCTGCAGAAGATTCGCCTGCCGAGGACGCGGTTTCCTCCGAAGACGGGGCTTCTGACCCGCCTGCTGAATCGGACGAGTGAATATCGAGAGGTCCTCGCGCTGACAATCGACGAAGCCCGTCGTATCCGAGTGGGTACGGCGGGCTTCTCAAATTGATCCGCAAGGTTCTATGTCGGCGAAATGAATATCTAGCTAAACTGCGGGCCTGCTTGCCGGTTTTGGCAGACTCACGTCCCGGCCCTTCGCTCGCTAGTTGCCATGATCGACACCATTGGACCCCTGTTAATCGGTGCTGTAGAAGTCCGCGCCGTTTCGAGCGAAGTGCATTCCGGGCCCGTCGAGATGGTGCACATTGCCACCACGTTGGGGTTGCTGCTAACGGCGAGTTTGTTGGCGGGGCTGGCCAGTGAATTTCTGCGTCTGCCCAAGGTCACCGCGTATTTGATCGCCGGTTTGCTGCTTGGGCCTAGTTTTGGAAACGTGATCCCGCACGAGCATCACTTGGTGCTTGAACCGTTGACCAAGCTTGCCATGGCATTGGTGCTGTTTTATCTCGGGACGTTGTTCCCGTTCGACCAGATTCGCAGGATTGCTCGGCGGGCGATTCCGCTCTCGTTTGGCGAGTTGGTCTTCACGGTGGTTCTCGTCACCGTCGGCACGTATCTGTTGGGTATGTCAGCCGCCCAAGCGGCGCTGTTGGGCACTCTCGCCATCGCGACTGCGCCAGCCACGACGATGTTTGTGCTACGAGAAACCAATGCGGAAGGCCCCGTGACCAGTTTGACAGGGACTTTGGTGACTTTGAACAATCTCGTCGCGGTCATCGCATTCGAGCTGGTTTGGCTAGCGATTGAGGTTGCCGGAGGTGATGCCTCCGGATCCCTGTATGAGACGGTTTTCTTGTTGGTTCGTTCTCTCGGCGGAGCGTTCCTGTTGGGGCTGCTCGGAGGATTGGTGATCAGTTACGCGTGCGAAATCATGCACACGCGTCGTTGGTTGGTGTTGTTGGTCGGGGCATCCGCGTTGATGTTGGGGCTCAGTGAGACCTGGGAATTGCCCTACATGCTGGTGTTCCTGGTGGTTGGTTTGGTGGTGGTCAATTCGTCGAGTGGCACGCAAAAGATCACTGCCCAATTGGATTCCATCGGTGGGTTGCTCACGGTGGTCTTCTTTTCTGTTCATGGCAGCGAGCTTGATCTCAATTTGCTGCTGGACGTCGGGCTGATCGGTGCTGGTTACGTTGTCCTACGTAGTATCGGCAAGGTCGCGGGCATTTGGTGCATGGCCTCACGAACGGGGGCGACGAAAGAAGTGAAGGTCTGGTTGGGGCCCGCCATGCTGGCGCAGGCTGGGGTCGCCATCTCATTGGCCGCGACCGCGACCGCACGCAATCCCGAGATGGCCGGCCAGGTTCAGACGATCATCTTGGGGACCGTCGTTGTGTTCGAGATCCTCGGACCTTTGCTCACTCGAGCGGCAGTCTTGCGGAGTGGAGAAATGCCGATTGCGAATTCAATTCATCACACGTTTGGAACGCCGCTGGGAGCGTTGCGAAATGTGTTCACGCGGTTGGCTGGTTCGGCTGGTTTGCTCAGCAAGAAGCAGGCGTTGTCCGAACGCATGCGCGTCGAGCAGGTGATGCGTCGTAGTGTCGAAGGGATCGCGGAGAGTGCCGATTTCAATGAAGTCGTGCATTTTGTAGAGCATTCTCATGACAACACGTTTCCCGTTTTGAACGAAGACCGTTGTGTCGTTGGATTGATCCGATTCGATTTGCTCAACCAAGCCTTCTTTGATCCGCATTCTGACCACTTGGTTCGCGCGGGCGATTTGTCGACGCCTCCAGAAGTCTTGTTGCATCCTGGCCAGCCTGTGCGTGACGCGGTTGAATTGTTTCGTCAGACAACCGATGACTGCGTGCCAGTCGTCACCGATGAGCCGCCTCATCGCTTGGTTGCCACGGTTCGACGAAGCGATTTGACGTCCTTGTTGATTCGCGATCGAAAAGCCGGTTTGTCGTGAGAGAGATGGTTGAGCAGATTCGGGAGGCTGCTCGGTCCGAAGGATTCGCGGCAATGGGCGTCGCTCCCGCAGTCACCAGCCAAGGTTTTCATCAACTCGTTGAGTGGATCGAATCGGGCTACGCGGGAACGATGGACTACATCGAGCGTCGACTGGACGCTTACCGTCATCCAAACGCCGTTCTTCAAGGCACCAAATCGATCATCGTTCTCGCGCTCAACTACGATGCGTCGGATCGATTCCCGGTCCCGGTTGGTGAGGTCGATGAAAGCCTCGCATTCGGCAAGACGGCTCGGTACACGTGGTCGGGAATTGACTACCACGATGTGATTCATCCGAAGTTGAAACGCATCGTTCGCTTGATTCGCGATCAAATACCGGACGCCAATGCGCGAGGGATCGTTGATACAGCACCGTTGATGGAGCGCGAGGTGGCGGTGCTGGCTGGATTGGGATGGCGCGGGAAAAACACGTTGCTGCTCAACAAACAATGGGGCAGCTACTTTTTCCTCGCGTGTGTCCTGGTGGATGTGGAACTGCCGGCCGACGCGCCACATGAATCGAGTCATTGCGGTACCTGCACCGCTTGTTTAGATGCATGTCCAACCGATGCCTTCCCCGGTCCCGGCGTGCTCGACGCTTCCAAGTGCATCAGCTATTTGACGATTGAGAATTCGGGATTGCCGGCTCCAAGCTTGCGAGCGGGCATCGGCGAATGGGCGTTTGGTTGCGACATCTGTCAGGAGGTCTGTCCTTGGAACCGCCGGCCTTCGAGACAGCAAAATGAATCGTCTGGCGATCGAGAAACGGGTGGTTTGCGTGGGCACCGTGAAAGCCAGAGTGATTCCGAGTCGCGGGACGGTTGGTTGGAGCTGACCTCGTTGTTCACGATGACCGACGATGAATTTCGCGAGCGATTTCGGCGGACGCCATTTTGGCGATCCCGACGACGCGGAATGTTGCGAAACGCGATCCTTGTTTTGGGGAACCAGAAACGCCGGGATGCGATCGAACTGTTGTTTGAAGTCTTGAATGATCCAGACCCCAGCTTACGTGCCATCGCGGTCTGGGCCATTGGCCAGATGCAGGATTCCGCGGCGATGGAACGTTTGAAGACGTGCCGCGGTTCCGAGACGGACCCAGTGGTCTTGGCTGAATTTCCGCAGTGATCCCGCCAGCGGCCCAATTTTGGGTGGATTCTTCTATGGAGTGCCTAAGCCGCCTAGTTGCCCAAGAGTGGCGGGGAGCTCGACTCAGTGGCCGTTTGTCCGGGCTGGTCAGATGAAATGTTTGGATTGCGTCGTCTTTATCGGATAAAACAGTGAAGAGACAATGAACGAAACCCGCCGAGACTGCTTATTTTAACCTAGTCTTGACTCTCCCTCCTTTTTTCGAACGAACCATTGGAAGCATTGGGTATGAATCGAATCTGCCGTGTCGTGGCCACGATCGCCGCCGTGACGGTGGCATACGTTGGAAGCGCGTTGACCAGTTCCGCCGCCGACCTGCCACCATTTTCAAAGATTTCTGAAGGCTACAAGCAGCTTCCAGTGTCCGATCAACAGGCCAAAAAAGGCTTGTTCAACGTTTGGCAAAACGAAAAAGAATCCTCCGTGCTTGCCGAGTTGCCCAAGAATTTTGCGGGCAAGAAATACTTCGTCGCATTGACGCTCAGTAGCGGAGACCGCTATGCCGGATTGCAGTCCGGTGACTGGGTGGTTCAGTGGCGACGATACAACAACCGTCTCGCATTGATCGCTCCCAACTTGGACATCCGTGCGACCGGTGATGCGGAATCCAAAGCTTCGGTCAAGCGTTTGTTCACGGACCGAGTGTTGCTCGATGTGCCAATTCTCGCGATGGGTCCAAGTGGTGGGCCTGTCGTCGACATGGACTCGTTGTTGGTGGGTAGCGCAACCACTTTCTTCGGGCCGTCAGTCCGTTTGGCCAACAGTCGTTTGTTCACGGTCGAAGCCGCGAAAGTGTTCCCCGAGAATGTTGAATTGGCATTCGAGGTTGTCGGTCGTGGTGGTCGTCTTCAAACATTGCACTACTCGTTCAGTGAAGTGCCAGCCAGTTCCAGTGGGTTCAAACCTCGGCAAGCGGATGAACGCGTGGGTTTTTTCGTGACTTCGTTCTCGGATTTGAGCAAGTATCAGGATGAAGAAACCAAGGTTCGCTACATCAACCGTTGGCACCTCGAGAAACGCGATCCGAAGCTGAAACTCAGCCCTCCAAAAGAGCCGATTCGTTTCTACGTCGAGCACACCGCTCCGGTCCGCTACCGACGTTGGATCAAAAAAGGGGTGGACTATTGGAACAAAGCGTTTGAGAAGGTCGGGATCGTCGATGCGATCGTGATTGAGTATCAAGACGCCGTGAGCAAGGCTCACATGGAGAAAGACCCTGAGGATGTTCGTTACAACTTCATCCGTTGGTTGAACAACGACGTCGGGACCGCCATCGGTCCAAGTCGTGTGCATCCTGAAACGGGACAGATCTTGGACGCCGACATCATCCTGACGGATGGTTGGATTCGTCACTTCAATTTCAACTACAACGACCTGATGCCAAAGTTGGCGATGGAAGGTGCCAGCGCCGAGACGTTGGCTTGGTTGGGAAGTCACCCCAATTGGGACCCACGTGTTCGAATGGGGGCCAAAGAATCGGCAAACGCATTGCGAGCCAAATATGCTCTTGAGGCTCAGCAGCCAATGGCTGGTTATGCGATGGCTCAAGCTGATCCGTCGCTCTTAGGCGATGACGAATTCGACGGGCTGATGGGACAAGTGAGCCAAAAGAATGGATTGTGCATGGCCGCCGCCGGTCGCAGCTTGGACCTCGCGTTCGCTCGCATGAATTGGGGATTGGCCCTGATGGCGGATGAGGAAGCTGAAAAGAAGAAAGAAGAAGAGGCAAAAGAAAAAGCGGAAGCTGAGAAAGTCGAAAAGGACGAAAAGGCTGATGCAGAATCCGATACCAAGGACGAAGAAGACGAAGACAAGGAAGAGGAGTCAGAAGAAGACGACTCCGATGCTGACAAAAAGGACGACAAGAAAGAAGACACCAAGAGGGAAGATGATGAGCTGTTGGATGGAATTCCAGAGTGGTTCGTCGGTCCTTTGTTGGCTGACCTGGTGGCTCACGAAGTCGGGCACACACTTGGATTGCGTCATAACTTCAAAGCGTCAGGTTTGTACACCATCGATGAAATCAACAGCGACGAGTTGAAGGGCAAGAAGACATTCACTGCATCGGTGATGGATTACTGCCCGATCAACTACCGCTACGAAGCCGGTGAAGTCCAAGGCGATTACGCGATGATCGACATCGGACCTTATGACTTCTGGGCGATTGAATATGGTTACACCTTTGACGATTCCAAGATCAAAGAAATCGTGAAACGGTGCTCTGAACCGGAACTGCAGTATGCAACCGACGAAGACACCAGCGGTCCTGATCCTTATGCCCGTCGCTACGATTTTGGGAAAGACCCACTGACGTTTGCAGAGGAGCAAATGCGACTGGTGCAATTGTATCGTGAGCGTCTGCTTGAGAAGTTTGTGAAAGAGGGTGACAGTTGGGCCAAGGCTCGCCGCGGTTACGAATTGACATTGGCGATTCAAACCAAGTCGGTCAGCATGATGGCCAACTGGGTTGGTGGAGCATTCGTCAACCGTGACAAGAAGGGCGATCCCGGAGACCGGGCTCCTGTTGAGGTGGTGCCTGCCGCCGACCAGCGCGCAGCATTGCAGTTCGTGATCGACACCAGTTTTCGCGATGAGTCCTATGGGTTGACCACGGAGATCCTCGAGCGTTTGGGAGTCGACAAGTGGCTCGATAGCGGTCGTGGCGGGATGGCGAACGAAGCGACTTGGCCCATCCACGATCGCGTTTTGGGAATGCAAGCGAGCACGTTGACATTGATCATGAACCCCACCACGTTGCGTCGGGTTTTTGACAACGAACTGCGTGTTCCCGCGGAAACGGATGCTTTGACTTTGCCCGAGTTGCTGG